>NZ_JBSPEI010000011.1:0-227945 GCF_055796175.1 Pseudocitrobacter sp. 2023LY-00077
GCTGGAGGAGTCCGAGTGGCATGATCATGTTGAGCCGCAGGAAGCAGAAGCAATTATGAAAAAGGTCGAATTTCTCACCGAATGACGCAACTGATAGCCAGTTATGAGCTGGCTATTGGGTGCGAAAGCACTGCTCCGTTATCCCTTTTGCCCGGTACGCCGGGCTTCTTTTTGCCTGGAGTAAAGAATAATGAATGACGGCATCTTGTTTACCAGTGACATCCTGGCTCGATACAAAATTTCCCGGAGTACGCTGTACTTTTGGAGTACACCGGCGCGCATGCCTTCGAGCTTCACCTGCCCTTTCCCTAAACCAACGATTCCCGGCAACCCTAAGCGCTGGCGGGAATCTGAAATCGCATCATGGGAAGATCAGGTCAATGCTTCTAAAGCGGATAACCAATAATGTCCTGCAGGTGATGCTGCCAGATAGTTAACCACTCATGCTGATCGCCCATATAGTCATGAAGGTTGTATCTGGCCATCACTCCTGACATTTGATGACCCAGCAGTTTTTCAATGACATGCGGTGGCGCACCAAGTTCTGATAATCGGGTTGCCACGGTCCTACGCAGGTCATGCAGTGACCACTCCTTCATTCCCGTCTTTCTTATCACCTGGGCTGAATACGTTGATACCAGCGTCTGGCCTGGTGGTACATCCTCTTTATCCCTGAACTGAGCAGGTGTTAAAACATGCTTAGTTGCGGATCCCCTCTTATGCTCTTTCAATAAACGGATCGCCACGTCGGGAAGAGCGCGCCTTATGGTACGTCCGGTCTTATAATCTTCAGCCGGTACGGTCCATGTCTTATCGTTCAAATCAAACCATTCCCACTTTGATTTTCTGATCTCTGCGGCGCGGCAGCCAGTAAGAAGCATAAACCGGATAACAAGTTGCTGTGACGGTGGCATTGAGAATAAGGCATCCCAGACAATTTTTATCTCATCGTCTGCCAGTCTCCTCTCTTTCATTTTGGAAGCCAACCCCACATCGGAACGTCTGAGCGACTCCAGAGGGTTGTTTTTAATTACGCCCCTGTTGTGGCAGAACCGAAGAGCTCGCTTGGTAAGGGAAAGCATTTCACCGGCAATAACTGTCCTGCCCATTTTGTCGAACACCTCCAGCCAGTTCGCTTTCGAGGTTTGATCAACAATGGCCTTACCGATGCACGGGCTGATGTGTTTGTTAAAGCTTTTACCATTCGCATCAATCTTGATTATCCCTTCAGGGATACAGTAATGGTTAACCCAGTACTCATATGCATCATCAACGGTCAATGCTTCAAGTCTTTCGTTTTTTTCGACCAGCACTTTCTGGCGAGGGTCAAAACCTTCACTTAGCCAGGTTCGGAATTGCTGCCTACGGTCTCGCGCCTGAGAAAGAGAAACAGCCGGGTAATCACCAATACTCAACTGCACTGGTTTACTTTGCCACCGATAACGGTAGAAGAAAGTTACGCCACCCGTTATGCTTAACCTTACATTGAGGCCGTTTGAGTCTGAGAGAACTTCGACCTTCTCCCTGCGCTTTCCAAGCGCCTTTCGCAATTTGGTATCAGTGAGCACCGTGTACACTCCTAAGCAATGTACGCACTAGTGTACACAAATCTGATAAATTGCAATCACCCTAAATAAAACACGTTCAAACATTATAAATAAGAAAGGCAGACGTGATGCGGTTCAGAGGTGGTAAGAATAAACTGCAATAAAACACCGTTAACTGAAACAAAGCAAAAACATATTCTTCAGGAAGACAAGTAACACCGTCTTCTTCCGGACACACAAACAGGCACACAGCATTTATTGTGTGCCTTTTTTATTGTCATCACCGGGGAACCCTTGAGGCAATTCATTGATGAATAACACCCATCTCAATGAGCGCCTGCGCAGTCAGGAGGATAAAAATAATAGCGACGAGTGGCGTATACATGTTCAATCTCCCGCCCAGACTATTGCTACAATTTTAGTTTAGTCTCACCTGCATTTTTATCATCGGCAATTGCGAATATTTTCCCGGGCTTCAGCACGATGTACTATCTTAAGATTGCACGTTTTTTCTCCCGTGAGCCCCGTCTGACGCGCGTTTCACTATTCTCCTTGCCCATTTCGTAGTAGCATCCCGCCCGACGTCTTTTGAATAAGCACAGGGATTATAATGACACTGAAAAATGACGCCCCGCAGGGTGAACTGGTTTTACGCACGCTCGCCATGCCAGCGGATACCAACGCCAACGGAGACATCTTCGGCGGCTGGTTAATGTCACAAATGGATATTGGCGGCGCAATTCTGGCAAAAGAGATTGCTCATGGCCGTGTGGTCACCGTACGGGTTGACGGCATGACTTTCCTGCGTCCAGTCGCCGTGGGCGATGTTGTCTGCTGCTATGCGCGCTGTGTAAAAAAAGGCAATACGTCGATTACGGTGAATATTGAAGTGTGGGTTAAGAAGGTGTCGTCTGAGCCGATTGGCCAGCGTTATAAAGCCACTGAAGCGCTGTTTATCTATGTGGCGGTTGATCCTTCCGGCAAGCCGCGCGCGATCCCTGCCGACTAAGACGACGCCCGGCCATTCACCGGGCGCCAAAAAACGTTAGATAAAACCGAGTACTTTAAAGAAGAAATAACCTATTACGATCACCACAATCGGCAGGATATAAAGCGGAAAAATTTGCAGGAAGATGGTGTTATGCGGCACCTTAATTTTCGCTTCCAGCGCCTCGCGCGTCATTCCCTCTTCGCCCTTCGCTTTTTCCAGGATCATTTGATCGTTAACGCCTTCACGCAGAAACTTCGCCTGGCGACTCATGCGCGCGCCAGAGTCCTGCAAGGCCAGCGCAATGAAGACCAGCGCGAAAATCACCCAGAACATCACGTTCAGCCCCTGCTGGAAATTTGGCGTCGGCGAGTTATACCAGAAGAAATTCAGGAACGGCGTGTTGAAACGCATCATCTCGATCATCACGTGCGCGAAATCCATCATCACCGCATCGATGCCCGGCTGCTTTTCGCTGTGATCGTACATAAATTTCAGTACCGAGATTAGCGTTGAAATGAGCGCAGGAATGAAAATCACCCAGCCTAAAATACGTTTGAGAATCGCGATGCGTCCCGCTTGTTGATACGTCATGGGTTCCCCTTGTTCAGACGTCTTTTTGTCAGGCTATATCCTATCAGTCTACCTGCTGGCAGCCATTTTTCCCGACTTTACGCGCGATATGATATACCATATTAAACGGCATTCATCGCCTAAGTTACTCAACAGAGAGGTTGTTATGTCAGCAGAGCGCCAGATACTCGCCGCTATTTTTGATATGGATGGATTACTGATCGATTCCGAGCCACTGTGGGATCGTGCCGAACTGGAGGTCATTGCGAGCCTTGGCGTTGATATTTCCCGCCGCAGCGAACTGCCGGATACCCTGGGTCTGCGCATCGATATGGTGGTGGATCTGTGGTTTGCCCAGCAGCCATGGAACGGGCCGAGCCGTCAAGATGTCACTGCGCGCATTATCGAACGCGCTATCAGTCTGGTGGAAGAAACCCGCCCGCTGCTGCCGGGTGTGCGTGAAGCCGTCGCCCTGTGCAAAGCAAACGGCCTGAAGGTCGGACTCGCGTCGGCCTCTCCGCTGCATATGCTGGAAAAAGTGCTGACTATGTTTGAGCTGCGCGACCAGTTCGACGCGCTGGCATCGGCGGAAAAACTGCCCTACAGCAAGCCGCATCCGCAGGTTTACCTCGACTGCGCCGCGAAACTGGGCGTCGATCCGCTCACCTGCGTGGCGCTGGAAGATTCAGTTAACGGCATGATTGCCAGCAAAGCCGCGCGTATGCGCTCGGTAGTGGTGCCCGCAGAGGAAGGACAAAACGATCCTCGCTTCGTGCTGGCCAACGTGAAACTGCACTCCTTAGCCGATTTAACGCTGAGCGATCTTCGCGGTTAACACCTTTCGCGGGCAACGTCTGGTTGTCCGCAAATCCAACGCTCGTCAAATTATTGAAACATCGTTTCATTTTAGTTTGAGTTTTTCATCACGCCCTTCTATGCTTGTCGTGTGGATCAGCCATAACGACAATAACAGCATACAGAGGTCACTATGATACTGAACGCCTTCAACCTGAACGGTAAAGTTGCGCTTGTCACCGGGTGCGATACGGGTTTGGGACAAGGAATGGCTTTGGGGCTCGCGGAAGCGGGCTGCGATATCATTAGCGTCAGCCGCAAAATACCCGAAGAAACATCCGCCAAAGTACAGGCCCTCGGACGCCGGTTCACCGCTATTCAGGCGGACCTCAGCCGTCAGGATGCGATTACGGATATCGTGACGAAGGCGGTCGCGGCGATGGGCCACATTGATATTCTGGTAAACAACGCCGGAACCATCCGTCGGGAAGATGCGCTCTCTTTTAGCGAAAAGAACTGGGATGACGTGATTAACCTGAATCTGAAGTCGGTATTTTTCCTCTCTCAGGCGGTGGCGAAACAGTTTCTGCATCAGGGCGGAGGCGGGAAAATTATTAATATTGCCTCGATGCTCTCCTTCCAGGGCGGGATCCGCGTACCGTCTTATACCGCGTCTAAAAGCGGCGTGCTGGGCATTACGCGTCTGCTGGCTAACGAATGGGCGCAGCATAACATCAACGTTAACGCGATTGCGCCGGGTTATATGGCGACCAACAATACGCAGCAACTGCGTGATGACGCTGAACGCAGCAAAGAAATTCTCGACCGTATTCCCGCCGGGCGCTGGGGTTCGCCTGAAGATTTAAAAGGCCCGGCAGTATTCCTCGCGTCTTCCGCGTCTGACTATATCAACGGCTATACGCTGGCAGTGGACGGCGGCTGGCTGGCGCGTTAATTTTTTAACAAAGAGTTACACCGTAACCTCTTCCGCCTACTGTATAAAAACCCTATACTGTATGAATTGACAGTTTTCTCGGGTTTTATCATGACGGCGGAAGGCCACCTGCTCTTTTCCATCGCCTGTGCGGTATTTGCTAAAAATGCCGAGCTTACGCCTGTGCTGGCGCAAGGCGACTGGTGGCATATTGTGCCGTCAGCGGTGCTGACCTGCCTGCTACCGGATATCGATCACCCGAAATCGTTTCTGGGTCAGCGGCTAAGCTGGCTGTCGAAACCTGTGGCCCGCGCATTTGGCCATCGCGGATTCACCCACAGTTTACTGGCCGTTTTCGCCCTGCTCACGGTTTTCTATCTTAAAGTGCCGGACAGCTGGTTTGTTCCCGCCGACGCGCTTCAGGGAATGGTGCTGGGCTACCTCAGCCATATCCTGGCCGACATGCTCACCCCTGCGGGTGTGCCGCTGTTATGGCCATGCCGCTGGCGTTTTCGTTTGCCGATACTCGCGCCACAAAAGGGTAATCAACTGGAACGTTTTCTGTGCATGGCGCTGTTCGCTTATGCCGTCTGGATGCCGCAGTCTTTGCCGGAAAACAGCGCCGTACGCTGGTCTTCAGGGATGATTAATTCTCTGCAAATGACCTTCAATCGCTTTATAAATCACCAGATCGAACAATAACCGCACAAAACTATCACTTTTGTCATAATCCATTCCATTTGGATATAAGCGACAATTCCCAGTTCTGTTACCCTTTTCACATCTGACCAGCCCGGTGAGGCTGGCTATATAATGAAATCAGGAGAACGGGGATGAACTTTCCATTAATCGCGAACGTTATCGTGTTCGCGGCACTGCTGTTGCTGCTGGCGCAAACGCGTCACAAACAGTGGAGTCTGGCAAAAAAAGTACTGGTCGGTCTGGTGATGGGGGTCGTGTTTGGCCTCGCGCTACAATTTATCTATGGTTCCGACAGCCAGATTCTTAAAGATTCTATTCAGTGGTTCAATGTCGTCGGTAACGGCTACGTGCAACTGCTGCAAATGATCGTCATGCCGCTGGTTTTCGCCTCGATTCTGAGCGCCGTAGCCCGTCTGCATAACGCATCACAACTGGGTAAAATCAGCTTCCTGACCATCGGTACGCTGCTGTTCACTACGTTGATTGCGGCACTGGTCGGCGTGCTGGTCACCAATCTGTTTGGCCTGACGGCGGAAGGTTTGGTCCAGGGTACTGCTGAAACCGCGCGCCTCGATGCCATTCACAGCAACTATGCTGGCAAGGTTGCTGACCTGAACGTGCCGCAGCTGTTGCTCTCCTTCGTGCCAAAAAATCCGTTTGCCGATCTGACCGGCGCGAACCCAACCTCTATCATCAGCATCGTCATCTTCGCCGCGTTCCTGGGTGTTGCGGCGCTGAAACTGCTGAAAGATGATGAACCGAAAGGCCTGCGCGTTATCGCGGCAATCGACACGCTGCAAAGCTGGGTGATGAAACTGGTTCGCCTGGTCATGCAACTGACGCCATACGGCGTGCTGGCGCTGATGACCAAAGTCGTGGCCGGTTCTAACCTGCAGGACATCATCAAACTCGGCAGCTTCGTGGTAGCCTCTTACATCGGTCTGGCAATCATGTTCGCCGTACACGGCCTGTTGCTTGGCGTGAACGGCGTCAGCCCGCTGAAATACTTCCGTAAAGTGTGGCCGGTTATCACTTTCGCCTTCACCAGCCGTTCCAGCGCCGCATCCATCCCGCTGAACGTGGAAGCACAAACGCGCCGTCTGGGTGTACCGGAATCTATCGCCAGCTTCTCCGCCTCTTTCGGCGCGACGATCGGTCAGAACGGCTGTGCGGGTCTTTACCCGGCAATGCTCGCCGTTATGGTTGCGCCAACCGTTGGCATCAACCCGCTCGATCCGCTGTGGATTGCCACTCTGGTCGGTATCGTCACCGTGAGTTCTGCGGGTGTGGCAGGCGTCGGCGGCGGTGCAACCTTCGCTGCGCTGATTGTGCTGCCGGCAATGGGCTTGCCAGTCACGCTGGTCGCGCTGCTGATTTCCGTTGAGCCGCTGATCGACATGGGTCGTACCGCACTGAACGTAAGTGGTTCCATGACAGCCGGTACCCTGACCAGCCAATGGCTGCGCCAGACGGACAAAGAAATTCTGAACAGTGAGGATGATGCGGAACTGGCGCATCGTTAATGACCTTTCAGGCACAAAAAAACCGCTGATAAATCAGCGGTTTTTTTATATTCAGCATTAACGATCACTCGTCGCTCATATCCCCTTCCTGCTTCATCTGCACCGCCCAACGCTGTGCAGACTCCGGTACGCTAAACGCCTGCGAACGCCGGAATGCACTGCCCATCAGCACAAACGCCACATATTTCCCGCGCAGCAGCCACACATCACGATAGCCGTCCACCTTGGTAGCGTGATCGGGAGGAGCGGGTTCGGTTCGGGGAATGTAGCTGATGACCTGTCGGTTTTGTTGGCGAAGCGGTTTCATAAACGGTTATTTCAATCACTCGGGCAAAAACAGGAAAATTCTATAATAGCCGATTTATCCCCGCCCCGTCGCGCCTTACGTGGTTTTCTGGCGACGGAATGGCGCTTTTACCCGCACAACAACAGCCTGAGTTCCTGATAAAACATGATATTGCTCTATAGTTAGAGGGGTTTTGCCGCAAAATCGGCCAATTTTCAGTAATGAAAACAGGAGATGAGCATGTCGGATCAACACAATAAACCCAAAACCCATCAATCACCGGTCCACGATTCCAGCGAATCAAAACCCGGACTGGATTCCCTGGCGCCTGCGGACGGTTCCTGGCGACCGACGCCAAAACCTACCGCTCCAGGCGAAGAACCTACCGCGCCGGGAAGTCTGAAAGCGCCAAAAAACAGCAATGAGAAACTTAAAGCGCTTGATAAGCACCGTAAAGGCGGTGAAAACTTCCCGCTGACCACTAATCAGGGCGTTCGTATTGCTGATGACCAGAATTCTCTGCGTGCCGGGAGCCGTGGCCCTACGCTGCTGGAAGATTTTATTCTGCGCGAGAAAATCACCCACTTCGACCATGAACGCATTCCAGAGCGCATCGTCCACGCCCGTGGCTCGGCGGCGCACGGTTATTTTCAGCCTTATAAAAGCCTGAGTGATGTCACGAAAGCGGACTTCCTCTCCTCAAAGGAGAAAATCACGCCCGTTTTCGTGCGTTTCTCAACCGTACAAGGTGGTGCGGGTTCTGCTGACACCGTGCGCGATATCCGTGGCTTTGCCACCAAGTTCTATACCGATGAAGGTGTTTTTGACCTGGTTGGCAATAACACGCCTATCTTCTTTATTCAGGATGCATTGAAATTCCCCGATTTCGTGCATGCCGTGAAGCCCGAGCCCCATTCGGCGATGCCGCAGGGACAAAGCGCGCATGATACCTTCTGGGACTATGTCTCGCTGCAACCGGAAACGCTGCACAATGTGTTCTGGGCGATGTCGGACCGAGGGATCCCCCGAAGCTATCGCACCATGGAAGGCTTTGGCATTCATACCTTCCGTTTAATCAATGCCGAGGGTAAAGCGACGTTTGTACGTTTCCACTGGAAGCCCGTTGCCGGAAAAGCGTCTCTGCTGTGGGATGAATCGCAGAAACTTACGGGCCGCGATCCCGACTTCCACCGCCGCGATCTGTGGGAAGCCATCGAAGCTGGCGATTATCCGGAATATGAACTGGGGCTGCAATTGATCCCGGAAGAGGATGAGTTCAAATTCGACTTCGACCTGCTCGACCCCACCAAGCTTATTCCCGAAGAGCTGGTCCCGGTGCAGCTCGTCGGGAAAATGGTGCTTAACCGCAATCCGGATAACTTCTTCGCCGAGAATGAACAGGCCGCGTTCCACCCAGGGCATATTGTTCCCGGCATGGATTTCAGCAACGATCCCCTGCTCCAGGGGCGTCTGTTCTCTTACACCGATACGCAGATCAGCCGTCTTGGCGGGCCAAACTTCCACGAGATCCCCATCAACCGCCCAACCTGCCCGTATCACAATTTCCAGCGCGATGGCATGCATCGTCAGGATATTGACAACAATCCGGCAAACTACGAGCCAAACTCGATCAACGATAACTGGCCGCGTGAAACGCCACCGGGGCCAAAACGTGGCGGTTTCGAATCGTATCAGGAGCGTGTTGACGGGCATAAAGTGCGCGAGCGTAGCCCTTCCTTTGGCGAGTATTACGCTCAGCCTCGCCTCTTCTGGAACAGTCAGACGCCTATTGAGCAGCAGCACATTATTGATGCCTTTAGTTTCGAACTCAGCAAAGTCGCACGCGAGTGGATCCGTGAACGTGTCGTTGATCAACTCGTGAGCGTCGATATTCGCCTCGCGCAGGCCGTCGCGGAAAATTTAGGCATTACTCTCAGCGACGAGCAGCAGAACCGACAACCTCCTGCCGGTGTGAACGGTCTGGATAAAGATCCCACCCTCAGCCTGTATGCTATCCCCGGTGGCGGCGTAAAAGGACGTGTGGTGGCGGTTCTGCTTAATCAGAATACTGCGTCTGCTGATGTGCTGACGCTTCTGAAAGGGCTAAAAGCACAAGGCGTGCATGCCAAGCTGCTCTATTCGCGTATGGGGGAAGTGACCGCCGATGATGGTTCAAAACTGCCTATCGCCGGTACGTTTGCCGGTTCGCCTTCGCTGACGGTGGATGCGGTAGTAGTGCCTGGCGGCGATCTCAGCGATCTGCTCAAAAGTGGCGACGCGCAATACTACCTGCTGGAAGCCTACAAACATCTTAAGCCAATCCTGCTGGCGGGCGATGCGCGTCAGTTTAAAGGCCTGCTAAACGTCGATAGCCAGGGCGAAGAAGGTATTGTTGAAGGCGATACGATTGCCAAATCAACCGTGGAAGATCTGCTCGGCCTGGTTGCAGCGCACCGCGTTTGGTCACGTGCAGGGAAGACGGCGGCGATACCGGCATAAAAAAAAGCCCGGTGACGGATGACCGGGCGAAAAGCACAACATTCTCTCAACTCGCAGAATCAGACGTCGCGATAGGTGCCGAGACGATAACCACGTTCCGCAATGGCATATTTCAGCGATGGCGAAGTGAGGACATCCAGCTCAGCCAGTCGTGGGTAGCAGTAAGCGCTGCCCATGATTGTCTGATCAACAAACGCCGGGTGGCACATCACCTCAACTGAGGGTTCATCGCGTTGCACAGATTTATCCAGTACCTGCAGGAATAACGCTTCGGAAATCTCATCACCATAGAACTCACTGCTGAATCCAGCGCTACTGCGTACATCATCCGGTGCGCCCTCTGCCTGCGGAAGAGAGCGGTCAATACGCAGCGCCACGCCCTTCTCTAAAGCAAACTTTGCCACCAGCGGGTAGATCTGCGGGATCATATGCACATGGTGATGGCTATCAATATGCGTTGGCGCAGTATCGAAAATGGCGACGAAACGATCGAACTGGCACGCCAGCTCATGCGCAATTTCGTCCAGCGGCAGCGTATCGTTTTCCGCCATCTGCCAGATCCATTTCCCCAGTTTGCCTTCACGGGTCAGCCCCGGCATCTCAGAGATCGGTTCGCCCATCGTCAGGACAAAGTGCATCCCGACGGCCAGCTCCGGCGTACGGCGGCTCAGTTGAGCCGCATGGTCAATCTCCGCGCCGTTCACCAGCGCGGTGGTTGAGGTCACCAGTCCATTTTTACAGGCATCGATAATGCCGTAGTTCTGCCCTTTGCTCAGGCCGAAGTCATCAGCATTGACGATCAGCAGTCGTTCCATCGTACCTCCTGTCACTTTTTCAGCTTCTCCACCGTGGCGGCAAAGTTCGGCAACCACTCTTCGTGCGCGAGGATCATTTCGCGCGCGAGGATCTCCGCGTCTTTGTCGGAGCCGATCAGCGGGCTTAAGTTCATCGCCAGCTCGACGTCGTTAATGTCCCCACTCAGTGCCGCATGGCTTGCCTGAATTTCAAAGGCTTTAATGGTATGGATAAGCCCCAGCACTTTGTCATCAAAGTGCGTCAGGCGTGGGTGCGGTTTCGCCCCATCGCGGCCCAGAATCGCCGTCATTTCAACCGCCCAGTCTGCCGGGATGTTATCCACGTGGCCGTTATGCGGGAAGTTAACGTAGTGCTCAGCCTGCTTATCATTGTAGATAGCGTTGATCACTTCGCATGCGGCATCGGAGTAATACGCCCCGCCGCGCTGCTCCAGCTCTTTCGGTTTGACGTTGAGGTCCGGGTTCTTGTACAGCTCGAACAGCTGCTTCTCAACCTTCTGCACCACCTGCGCACGCGCGCCGCCCTTGTAGTACTCGCCCATTTCAATCGCCAGCATCTCTTTGGTTTTGAAATAGTAAAGCAGGTAAGAGCATGGAATCAGGTTCAGAGAACGAATCAACCCTTCGCTGAACGGCAGGTCGAAGATATTTTTCACCGAGTTGGCCGTCAGGGTACCGGAAGCGACACCATCAATCAGCTCAGCAAAACGCGATTTGCCATTCACCAGCACATCTCGGATAAACACCATGTGGTTCAGGCCAAAGAGATCGATAGAAAGATCGTCCTTTTCGGAAAGATTCAGCACATCGGTGATAAACATTTTCATGCCAATCGGAATGTTACACACGCCGATAAAGCGTTTGAAATTGGTGTGACGGTACACCGCTTCGGTGACCATTCCGGCCGGGTTAGTGAAGTTAATCACCCACGCATTCGGGCACAGTTCCTGGACATCTTTAATAATGTCAAAAATAACCGGAATGGTACGCAGACCTTTGAACAAGCCGCCTGCGCCGTTAGTTTCCTGACCGAGGTAGCCGTGGCTCAGCGGAATACGCTCATCTTTTTCACGCGCTTTCAGCTGGCCAACACGCAGCTGGGTGGTCACGAAGTCGGCATCACGCAGCGCGTCACGACGGTCGAGTGTTTTGAAGACTTTCATCGGTACGCCTGCTTTCTCCACCATGCGCTCACACAGCGCATGAATGATATCCAGCTTTTCTTTACCGCCTTCAACATCAACCAGCCACAATTCGCTTACCGGCAATTCATGGTAACGTTTGAGAAAACCTTCCAGTAATTCTGGTGTATAGCTGCTGCCGCCGCCGATGGTTACAACTTTTAATTTCTGGCTCATACTTTCTCCCTCGTGATCCACCCGCTAAATGCAGTCAACCCTCCACATTCAGCGCGGATATTAAATTTGCTGTCGCATTACTACGGATAATACCGTAGTGCGTGAATTTTTTTACTTAATGACCGTCAGTCGTTTGCGATAATTGCTCGGGGTAAACGAAGTCAGCTTCTTGAATGTTTTAATAAACAAACTTGGGCTGCTGTACCCGGACTCATACGCAATATCGGTGACGGAGTAGTTCGTAATTTCCAGTTGTTTCATGGCAAAGTTGATGCGGATATCATTAATAATCTGCATGGGTGTTTTGCCATAGTAGCGCTGGGTCGCACGCGTTAAATACTCCTGAGACTTCCCGGAGAGCGCAACCATATTTTCCAGCGCACCTTCACCGAACTTCATTTTATCGTGCATGGCTTCGACGGTTGTTTTTAACCACTGCGGTGTAACATCCTGAGCTTGATCTTCACGATGATGACGCAGACGGTTAATCACATAAAAAGCCACCACTTCAATAAATTCATCGAATTCAGTCTCGCGAAAATGTAGCGAAGCAATAACCGACTCGATATAGCTGAGAAAAGTACTTTTAACAGAGTAAACCTGCGACGCCACCAGGCAAAATGGCAACAGCGGCTGATAGTGCGTGGCGAAGAAATCTTTGCTGATTCCGACGTTGAGGATACGCGTTGCACCAAACTCGTAGAAGCTCTGATGATGCGACCCCAACGGGATGAAGACAAAGTCGCCACGTTCCAGCAGGACGCGCTTACCGTTAATCTCCTGGTAGTAGCGGCCCGTAAGCACCAGTGTGAACTCATAGTAATCATGCTGATGCAGGCCGCTTACGCTCTCCGTTTTATTGTAGATAAAGACATGAAAATTCCGGCCATCAAACAGTTGCTGTTCTCGTGCGGTGTTAATTTCCATGGTCATCATCTTAGGCTGCCTCATAATACGGATAACCTATTGTACCTTCTCGTGAAGCTCGATCAATTCGGCAACCAGCTCGCGGGCCAACATTGAGGTCATAAGATGATCCTGAGCATGAACTAATACCAGGCTCACCTTCATTTTTCCCTCACCCTCATCGCTTTCGATGAGTTGCGTCTGCACACGGTGCGCTTCGCTCAGTGCAATGCGCGATTGCTCCATCGTCGTTTTGGCGGTGGCAAAGTCGCCTTGCTTGGCCTGTTTCAGTGCCATATAAGCGAGGCTTCGCGCCTGTCCGGAGTTAATAATCAGGCCCATCACCACTTCTTCGAGGTCATTTTCCTGCACAGGTTCTGCTGTAATATTGTCCAGATCAAACATACATTTTCCTTTTAGTGATGGCGGTAAGGTTTCCCCTACCGCACGTCATCAGAATTTCAGTGCATTCGCGATGTCTTCTTCGGTCTCTTCTTCTTCGATGGCCGTTTGCGCTTTGTTGGCTACGATGACAAATGGCATGTAGATAAGCGTGGCGATAACCAGGTTGAAGAGCGCCAGCAGCAGCGCGGCGATACTTCCGTTGGTACTGAAGAAGGCGCCTAAGCCGGTTGGCATGGTCCATGGCGCCATATTGGTAATCGGCGGAATGATGCCCAGTGAGTACGCGATAATCATAATAGCGGCGAGGATTGGCTGAACCAGGACGAACGGAATCAGCATGACCGGGTTCATGATAATCGGCAGACCAAACAGAATCGGTTCGTTAATCTGGAAGATGCCTGATGGCAGCGCCAGCTTGGCAACAGAACGGTAATCTGCGCGACGTGAAGCGATAAAGATAGCGATAATCAGGCCCAGAGTCGCACCACTACCGCCCAGGAAGACGTAGGAGTCGAGCATCGGTTTCGCCCAAACGTGGAACGATTTACCGGCTTCCAGCGCCGCGGCAACAGAGCCGTACTGCTGATAAGTCGCGATGTTTTCCAGCGCCCACGGCGTCATGATGCCGCTGTCCAGCGCGGTCAGCGCCAGGGAACCGTGGATACCGAAGAACCACAGCAGCGGAACAAAGATAACGTATGCCCAGCCAACAACCGCACCCATCGAAGCCAGCGGTGTAGAGATGCCGTCCATGATGATCTGGTGGAAGTTGGTGCTCCAGTGCGTCAGCGCCCAGGAGATGATCCCCATAATAGAGAGGATGATAAAGCCAGGAATAACCGCCGAGAAAGAACGGGAGACGGATGCAGGAACGCTATCCGGCAGGCGGATAACCCAGTTTTTGTGCACAATAAAGGTGAACATTTCCGCGACCACCAGGCCAATAATAATACCGGAAATAATGTTCGCCCCGCCCAGCCAGTTTGCACCGACAGCATAAGCTTCGCCCACGCTGTATGGCGTTACGGTCATAAAGGCTGCAACGGATAACAGGCCTGCCGCCAGCGAGTCAACTTTACGCTCTTCCGCGAGCGCCATACCAATAAAGAAAGGCGCCATCAGTGACATAATGCCCAACGTACCGTTGTAAACATTACCGCCGATGGCCTTAAAGCTATTCAGGTTCTCAATGGTAGACGCATCGAGGCGAATGCCCATTGAATAGAAAAAGGAACCCTCACCAAAGCTCAGAAAAACGTTATTGATTAAGACAAACATCGCCCCCGCGAGGGTCAATGGCATTAATCGAATAAAACCATTTTTAATCGCGTTAACGTGAGGCTGTTTTCCTATTTTAATAGCAAAAGGAAGGAGTACCTTTTCAAGCGAACTGATCACTTTACTCATAGAAAAATACCCTTAAAGGCCGCAGCTAAAACTGCGGCGTTAAATGTGAAATAACTCTTTGACGGGAAAAATAAAAAAATTACTGCGCAGCAGCTTTTTTAATAGCAGCAACGGCTGCTTTAAGAACACCTAAACCATCGACTTTACCGTAGAGCGCTGAATCAATAACCTCTACCGGTTTAGTAGGCAGCAATTTTTGAATATCTGCCTTCATATACGCAATTTGTGGCCCTAATAATACGACGTCAGCCTGTGGCCCTTTTTCTGCAGCAAAACTTTCTGAGAATGCTTCAATAATTACTGGTACTTCATATTTCTCCGCCTGCGCACGCATTTTGGAGACCAGTAATGAAGTCGACATCCCTGCAGAGCAAAAAAGATAGATATGTTTCTTTTCCATTCACGCTTCCTCAACTTATCGAATCTGCCATCATCGGGCTTCGTTCCATCCGCCCATGAACCCATTTCAACATCAGATGTTTCACTTTTGTTTATGAGTTGAGTATACGGTATCTCTTTAGACCAGGATAATTCCTCCTCATCCAAAATTGTCTCTCATTGACCTCGCCTTATGATTCCCTTCACACTTTGGTCAAAATAATTCGCGCAATTAAATAAGCATCAGAAACCACAAAAAAGCCCGACGGGTTCGTCGGGCTTACGTAGTGCTCAGGAAAATGAACGATTACTGTTTAGCGGACTGCGGGTCGGTGTCGTACTCGGCACAGGTCTGGTAACCAGAGTTCATGACATGGCCCGTATCATCGAGGGCTACGAAGTAAGTCTCAGTTTTACCATCACGTTGACCCAAAATGTAGGTCTGACAGGTACCGCGCGCATGAATCATGCTCACTTCAGAAGATGGCTTACCTGCAATCTGCGCAACCTGGCTGCGCGACATACCTTTCTTAACATCTTTTACCACCGGCTGGGTGAACTGATCTTTGGTGCGATCGTAAGTCGTACACCCGGCCAGCATGCTCAGAGCGGCTGCTGCACCCAGAAATCCTGTAACGTACTTGTTCATAAAACATCCTCTTTGTTGTTTTGTGTAGTTTAAGCCTGGAATAAAGGATCTTATTTTTCAACCTTACGCTGAAAATCGAATGGTTTTAAGAACATTCTGCTGACAAAAAAGTAAGTCGCTGAATTGCGCTAATTTACGTCACTCAGCGCGCCACGCCTTGTCGTTTCAGCCTCAAAGAGGTAGCTTTAAGGTCTTGTTCTGATGGGTATCGGCAACATCTTTTGGAGGGGTAAATGAGTTTACAGCAGGAAATCATCCAGGCGCTTGGCGTAAAACCACAGATTGACGTGCAACAGGAGATCCGCCGCAGTGTCGATTTCCTGAAATCGTATCTGCAAACCTATCCGTTTATTAAATCACTGGTATTAGGCATCAGCGGCGGCCAGGACTCCACCCTCGCCGGGAAACTGTGCCAGCAGGCCATCAGTGAACTGCGTAAAGAACGTGGTGATAACGAGTTGCAATTTATCGCTGTGCGTCTGCCATTCGGCGTACAGGCCGATGAGCAGGATTGCCAGGATGCGATTGCCTTTATTCAACCGGATCGCGTACTGACCGTTAATATTAAAGGCGCAGTCCTCGCCAGCGAAGAGGCCCTGCGCGAAGCGGGAATTGAATTGAGCGACTTCGTTCGCGGCAACGAAAAAGCACGTGAACGCATGAAGGCCCAGTACAGCATCGCCGGGATGACCAAAGGCGTGGTGGTTGGCACCGACCATGCGGCGGAAGCCGTGACGGGCTTCTTCACCAAGTACGGCGACGGCGGTACCGACATTAACCCTATTTTCCGTCTGAATAAGCGTCAGGGAAAACAGCTGCTGGCCGCGCTGGGCTGCCCGGAGCATCTGTATCTGAAAGCGCCAACGGCGGATCTGGAAGACGATCGCCCTTCTCTGCCCGACGAAGTGGCGCTGGGTGTGACTTATGAAAACATCGACGACTATCTGGAAGGCAAAACCGTCGCGCCTGAGCTGGCGAAGATCATCGAAGGCTGGTACGTGAAAACGGAACATAAACGCCGTCCGCCGATTACGGTGTTTGACGATTTCTGGAAAAAGTAACTTTCCCGCCCCGGTGTCATGCCGGGGCGTTTTTTACCAACCTCCTCCTCCACCGCCGCCAGAACCGCCGCCGGATGAGCCTGAGCCGCTTGAGCCGCTTGAGCCCGATGATGATCCGGAATCACCACTGGCGCTCGGCGTTGCGCTTGAGGATGAATGACAGCACCGATTAAAGTCGCTGATGGTGTCCCAGTCCGCGAGGCTATATACGCCCGGCACGGCGCTTGTGTGGGCCAGATGCCGGGCAAAAGTGTTTGCCCAGGTATTGCCAACACCTAAAGCCAACGCAATCGGCAGCAAACTTTCAAAATGCGTCAGCAGTTGATCGGGCGGGAAAAGCGTCTCATAGCGATGTTTCTCCGCCGCGCTGATATAGCGTTTCAGGCCCCTGGCAATCGCCAGCTCGTTAAGTCCGCGCTGAGTGTAGCGCGGCGCGCGCCAGGCAAAAACCAAACACATCAGCGCTGCCAGCAAAACCGCACCAAAGTAGCCGGCGGGAATGGGTGTCGTTACCAGTACATTGAAAAAAAGACTTCCAAGCCCTATCAGAAAAGGAGAGACCATCAGGCAAACCATTATTCCGATCCTGCGCCGCGCTCCTGGGCGACAGAGGGAGGAGAGCGTAAAACAGGTCAGCGCAATGCCTACCCCCACCACAATGACTATCGGTAACGTCAGGGCCGCAACCTTACCGCCAGACGTGATGCCACACAGTAAAGGTATGAGCATCGCAAGCCAGATCCCCCGCCAAAGCGCTTTACCCCATTTAAAAAACAGTTTCTCTTCAAGGTCGCGGTAACGTTTCTCTGACGCGTTGCGCGCCTGCTGCATCCGCTCCTGATGCGGCACGCTGATGTTCAGGCTTTTTCGTTTGCCGCGGAATAAGACACTCAGCAGACTACGGTCATCGGCATTCAGCAACTTCCTACCGTCATCCGCTAAGCGGGTTAACGAAAAATCATTGTCGCCTATTTTTCCCCACGCACTGGGTTCGTTGTTTTTCTGAACCGTCAGCGTAACGGCACGTTTTCCTACCAAATCCAGCACGTCGCTGCTAAAGACCACGTCATCATAAACGCGCTGACACAGAAAACGCAGATAACCCGCCGTCATCGTGGCCGGATGTTCATGCAACGGCACCACAGCGGGCATTTTCAGGCCAACGGCAGAGACATTCTTCCAGCGCCACCACAGAAAATAGCTTGCCAGCAGCAGCAACGGCAGCCATAACACCCACGTTTTACTATCGGGCAGCAAAAAATGTACCCATGGAAAAAACACGTCTGGGTCGGGCGCATTCGCCAGCACCGTGCGTGGCCAGGTGTATGCCACCGTTAACCCTTCGCCTTCTGCCAGTGGCTTCCAGGTCAAAACACTGCCATCACCCAGGATGGTAGCGGCGTTGCCTTTCTCGCCACGCCGACCGGTATACACATCGATGGTGCTGAACCGGGTATCTCGCCCGTCCTGATTGAGGTTTGGCGCAGCGTCGGGCAATCGCAGATGAAAACTGACGCGGCTAATCGGCCAGGCCCAGTCATTGCCGGTGACGTTCCAGTAGAGCTCATCCCATTCCCGGAAGCGGCTGAAGTGATTTTTGACTCGATAATGGATGGTGTAGTGATGGATAGCAGAGCGCAGAATCTGATCGTCCCGACCAATTCGCAGCGTTAACGTGCGGGCCGTACGGTCCTCGGAATAAGGTTCTATCATACCATCGCGTGTTACAGAGGTTATCTGATAATCAACGTAAAACGCTTTGCCGTCGGCACGCCACCATGCCAACGGGAGCGTGCGAAAAATGCCGCGTCGGATAGTTTGCCCAAGAGCAACCACCGCAATTTTCTCTTCAACATCCATGCTGCCATCGGCGTTGAAGCTCGCGTGTGAATCAAAATCAGCAATGTGCTCATACATTTCATTTGGCGTAATGCTGTCACTGGCATAGCCGAGAGGGATGCTGGCAAATAGCAAAAAAAGCAAACCAATCATCTTGTCCATACCCAGAGTTCCCGATGTTCCGTATCCTTATGGAAACATCGTACTCCTGCCGAACACGCGAGGCGAGGTGAGCCGCCCTATTTCAGAATCTATAAAGAAAAACCGCCGGACTTGCCCACAGCTTCTGAGAGCGTATGAGCAGGTCCGGCGGTCTTAAGTCAGTGCGCTGAGTTATTCAGCAGGTACCGGCATTTTACCTTCTGGCGCGTGACGTTCTGTCAGACGCTTCTCAAAATTTGCATTAAACTGTTTTTTCTGTTCCGGCGTTAAAATGTTGTAGATCTTGTTCTGGGTTTCCATGTGAGACAGCATCATCTCTTTACGCTGGGTATCCATTTTATCGATCTGCGCCTGTGCTTTCGCTTTGTCGAAGCTGTCGCTGGCGATCAGGTCGTGCATCGCACGGCGGTTGTCCTGCATTTTGTCGTGTTCCGCTTTCTTGATGTCGCGGATCTGTTGTTTCTGTGCATCGGTCAGATTCAGCCCCTGGAACATCATCATTTCATGATGACGCGGACCCGGTTTGCCTTTGTGGTGATGCATCATGGTTTTGCCATCCGGCTGTGCGGCTGGCGTGGTAGAGGTATCGGCAGCGTGTGCCAGGTTAGCCGCGCCCAGAGCCAGAGTAGAGGCAACAAACAGTGCAGTCATCTTTTTCATCATTAATTCCTTACTTTGAAGTTCTTCTATAACGGCGCGTTGCCGTGTTGACGAGATTAACTTTACGGGGTTTATCGTCAATTAATCAGAGTGTGCGTAAAACAATGAAAGTGTAAAAAACAATTTTACGCCAATTGTGAAGGAATTAAGGAAAAACAATGGAGAGTTGCAACAAGAATAAACAACGCACTGATTACGAAGGGAATATGGAGAAGTATAAAACAGCACTGCCGATTAATAAAGCAATTTGATAGGAATAATCCGTATTAAATAGACAAGCAAAAAAATAATACCGCTGCGTTACCTCAGCGGTATAGACATATTAACCGCAGCGCTCCAGCATGAGCCCCGCCCGCAGCCCTAACGCCACATCAGGGTTTGGAAACAGCACGTATTCACAGGGTCTCTCCACCACGTAACGCGTATCACCATCTTCCGCAAGCAGTGTCCCCCGCGCAAACGGGGTAAAGTTCAGCGTCTGAGCCGACATATAGAGGTGAAACGCCTCACTGCGCCGGGTAATTTGCTGCACAACACGATAACGAAGCGGCGTATCTGATGAACCGCCGCCCCACTCGCCTGCCAGTAAATATCCCAGTTGCTGCTGCGTGAGTGCAAAACGGGAGAGATCATTGTGACCAAACGGTAGCGCCTTCCCCAGTTCCAGCGTACAGGCAAGTGCCGCAAAGCGTTCACAGCTGTAGTGCGTGAAGGTACCGCCAGGCGTTTGATGAAACACCAGCGCCTGCAAGCCTGCGCGCCCAAGCCAGTTCAGGAAATTGTCATCCCACGGCGCATCACGCGCAGGCAGCACGCCAAAACGCAAATGATGCGAGCCGCGAATCGCCGTATGCAGATCGAGATGCCAGCGCACGCTGTCGGCAGGCTGGACGTGGTAAAACGCCGTCATCGCCTGTTCAAGCTCCGCGACTCTGGCCGTCTCATCGGAAGGAGAGAACTGCTGCCAGCGCTCACCAAACATGCGATTCATATCGCTGTGAATATAACGCCGGTTATTTCGCAGCGCGGGCGGATTGCCCAGAATCACCAGCAGCCGCCAGCGCAAAACAACACTTCCCGCCAACAACCCGGCAAGCAGCGCATCAACCATTTCTACCGGCGCGGTTTCGTTACCATGAATCCCTGCTGAGAGCACCAGCGCGCGGCGACACGGCTGATAAGGCGTCAGTTCAAGAATTCCCGCCCCACGCCAGCGCCAGTAAAATGATGGCCCTTCGCCCTGTACTGTCTCTGGCTGCGCTCCCGCCAGCGTTAGGGGTAAAAAATGGTGCATGGCGGCTCCTTATTGCTGGAAGTCATAAACCGATCCCAGTTGCAGAATTTGTGTCAAACGATCGAGCGCTTCGCGTCCTTCCCGTAACAGCTGCGGGTCAGCGAGGTCAGACTGCGTCAGACGATCGCGGTAGTAACGGTCTACCCAGTCATTGAGCGTGGCAAACAGCGTGTCATTCATCAACACCGACGGATTCACCGCGCGATACTCCGCGTCAGTCAGCACCACGCGCAGGCGCAAGCAGGCCGGGCCGCCGCCGTTGGCCATACTTTCTCGCAAATCAAAAACCTTCAGCTCGTTAATCGGGTTATCCCGCTCCAGCAATTCGTTCAGATAGCGCCAGACGCGCGGATTTGTCTCGCATTCCGCCGGGAGCACCAACAACATACTGCCGTCCGGTTTCGACAACAGCTGGCTGTTAAACAGGTAAGTGGCAACCGCGTCCGCGACCGTCACGCGCGCTGCCGGGACTTCAATGGGCGCAAAGCCGGGGACCCGGCGAGCCAGTTCCGTCATTAGCGCGGGCTGATTAACAAACGCCTGCTGATGGCAAAACAGCACCTGTCGGTTGCTCACGGCGATAACATCATTATGGAAGACGCCCTGATCGATAACCGCCGGGTTTTGCTGTGCGAACAGCAACTGATGGGGATTGACCTGATTCAGACGCGCCACCGCTTCACTGGCCGCGAGAGTCTGACGCGCCGGATACCGCTGAGGCTGTGTCTCCTGCCGCTCGTCGCGACCATAGACAAACAGTTGCAGACCCGGCTGACCGTAGTCGCCGCCTAACCGGTTATGGTTTGCCGCACCCTCATCGCCAAACATCGCCACCTGGGGAAGCGCACGATGCACCGCAAAACGGCGTTCATCCGCGAAAATGGCCCGCAGCAGCGCTTCGGTGATCGGTGCTTCCGTCGCGCGATGGAATTTATTGTTCAGGTTGGCCACGGTAAGGTGTACACGTCCATCCAACGTATCCGCCGAGGGCGCCACCGTTGCCGCATTCGCTACCCACATCGACGATGCAGAACTTACCGCGCTCAGCAATTGAGGGGCCTGCGCGGCAACTTTCGCCACCACCTGCTCATCGCTGCCGTCAAACCCCAACTGGCGCAACACGCTGACGTTGGGGCGCGCCTGCGGAGGAATGATCCCCTGCTTAAATCCCGCATCCGCCAGCGCTTTCATTTTCAGCAGACCCTGCTTCGCTGCGCGCTGAGGGTTCGATACCTGAAACTGATTGCGCGTCGAGGCTTCATTGCCAAAAGATAAACCGGCGTAATGGTGCGTCAGGCCTGGCAGGCCATCAAAATTGACCTCCCAGGCGTTCATGACGCACTCTCCTGGCTAAAATCAAGCCCAGGGCTCAGGCTCTGCGGTAGCGCAATCGTCGGTGATTCCAGGCTTGCCATTGGCCAGGCGCAGTAATCTGCGGCGTACCATGCTCCCGGACGATGATTCCCCGAGGCCCCCGCGCCGCCAAACGGTGCGGTGCTTGCGGCACCGGTGAGGGGTTTATTCCAGTTCACTATCCCCGCGCGCGCTTCCAGCAACAGGCGGTCGAATTTTTCTCTATCGGGCGAAATTAACCCGCTTGCCAGTCCGTAGCGGGTATTGTTGGCAAGAGCGATCGCTTCATCAAAATCGTCATAGCGCCACACGCACAGCAACGGACCAAAGACCTCTTCATCGGGCACTTCACTCACTTCCGTGAGGTCGACAATCCCGGGCGTAAGCAGCGAGGTGCCGCTTTGCAATACACGCGGTTCGAGCAACGTGACTCCGCCGTTAGCGACATGCTGCAACCACGCCTGATGCACCAGCTGCGCGGCCTGCGGTGAAATTAAGCCGCCCATAAAGGGCTGCGGCTCAGCATCCCATGCACCGGGAATAATACGTTGTGCAACAGTCACCAGCCGGCGTAAAAACGCATCGCCACGATCGCCGCGACTCACCAGCAGACGTCGTGCACAGGTACAACGCTGCCCGGCGGTAATAAAGGCCGACTGAATCGTCAGATGTACCGCCGCATCAATATCCTCCGGCTCATCAACAATTAATGGGTTATTGCCGCCCATTTCAAGGGCAAGAATTTTCTGCGGCTGCCCCGCCAGTTGGCGATGCAGGTGAAAACCGGTGTGGGAGCTGCCGGTGAAAAGCAGCCCATCAATACCCGGATCGCTGCTTAAGGCTTCCCCGGTTTCTCGTCCACCCTGCACCAGATTCAGCACGCCCGCTGGCAGCCCGGCTTCTTGCCATAATTTCATCACCACTTCGCCACTCAGCGGCGTCTGCTCGCTGGGTTTAAAAACCACCGTATTCCCCGCCAGCAGCGCCGGGACAATATGTCCATTCGGTAAATGGCCGGGGAAGTTATAGGGGCCGAACACCGCCAGCACGCCGTGCGGGCGATGACGCAGCGTAGCCGCGCCGTCCGGCATATCCGTATGTTGCTCGCCGGTGCGGCTGTGGTACGCCCGAACGGAGATAGCGATTTTATTGATCATCGCCGCCACCTCCGTGGCCGCTTCCCAACGCGGCTTGCCCGTTTCACTGGCGATAATCTCGGTCAGCGACGCTTTACGACTTTCAAGCAACTGGGCGAAGGTTTCAGCAATGCGTTGGCGTAATTCGAACGGTTCACCCGCCCAGCCGGGAAACACCGCGCGGGCGGCAGCGACCGCCTGGGCTACCTGACCGGGATCGGCATCCTGCCCCTGCCAGAGCGACTGCTGGGTGACCGGGTTGGTTTTCTCCCGCGCCTGCCCGAGCCCATCGAGCCATTCCCCACCAATCCATAAACTCATATTTTTTTCTCCTCCGGGCAAAGGCGCACCAGGCGAACGCTATCACCGGCGCGACATTTCAGGGCATCCAGCTGTTGTGCGTTGAGTAACAGCTTGTCGCAATGGGGGTCCGCCGCCACCAGCATGGCGCGGAAGTGTTGGTACTGTTCGTTAGCCACCAGGCAGACGGGTAGCTCACCCGGTGCTGGCTGGCCTTCCGCCACCGTTACCAGCCGGCTTTTGCGAATCGCGCGGATGCGGTCAAGATCGCACTCCAGCGTCGGGCCGCCGTCGAAAATATCGATGTAATCGCGGTAGCGAAAACCTTCTTTTTCCAGCACTTTACGTGCGGGCGCGGTTTGCGGGTGTACCTGGCCAATGACTGCCCGCGCCTCGTCGGACAAAAAATCGGTATAGATCGGATGCTTCGGCATCAGTTCAGCAATAAACGCCTTCTGCCCCGTGCCGCACAGATAATCCGCGCGAGAAAAGTCCATAGAGAAAAAGCGTTTTCCCAGCGCATCCCAGAAGGGTGAGTAGCCATGTTCATCAATCACACCGCGCATCTCTGCCACCACTTTCTCGCTGAAGCGATCGCGGAAAGCCGCCATAAACAGAAAACGCGCTTTCGATAACAGATAACCGTTGTTCTCTTTACGCCATTCAGGTTCCAGGAACAGCGAGCAAAGTTCGCTACTGCCGGTGTGGTCGTTACTTAAAAAGAGAGTTGGCAGCGCATTGTAGACATTCAGCTCTTTCGAGGCGTGTACCAGCGTACCGACCCGATAGTTGTACCAGGGATCGTTCAACCCCACCGCCACCTCGATGGCACAAATGCCCACCACGTTGCCGCTTTCACTCTCCTCAAGCACGAAAACGTAACCCTGCTCACTGCGTGGAAGCTCACCCCGCCAGGTGGCCAGCGATCGGGTGATACGTGCCGACAGGGTAGATTCATCGGCTGGGAGCGAAGTCAGCCCGCCGCCCGTCTCTCCCGCTAATCGTAGCAGGCCAGGCAGGTCCTCGCGTTCGATCGGACGGATAATCATCATGGAGAGACTCCTGCCAGGAAACGTTCACAGGCGCGTTCAAAACGGTCGAGGCCATGAGTAACCTCTTCTTCTGTGATAATCAGCGCAGGCGCAAAGCGCACGACGTTCGCCCCCGCGATCAGCACCATTAGCCCCTCTTCCGCAGCCAGCTGACTGATCTGTTTCGCTTTCCCCGCATAAACCGCTTTCAACTCACAGCCAATCAACAACCCCAGTCCCCGTATCTCGTTAAACAGGCTGTAACGGGCATTAATCGACAGCAAACGTTCGGTAAACCACTGCTGACGCTGCTTCACGCCGTTGAGTACCTGCGGAGTATTAATGATGGAAAAGACCGCGCCCGCCACCGCGCTGGCTAAAGGGTTCCCGCCGTAGGTCGTCCCGTGGGTGCCCACCGTCATCACGCTGGCGTACGTTTCTTTTGCCAACAATGCGCCCACCGGGAAGCCGCCACCCAGCGCTTTTGCGGTAGTCAGGAGATCGGGCGTCACGCCGTAGTGCATATAAGCGTACAGCTCGCCCGTGCGTCCTACGCCGGTTTGCACCTCATCAAAAATCAGCAATGCATCGTGGCGATCGCACAGTTCGCGCAGGCCGCGTAAAAATACCGGATCGGCAGGCACCACGCCGCCTTCTCCCTGCATCGGTTCGACGATCACGGCGCAAGTGCCGTCATCAATCAGCGCGCTGGCGGAAGCCAGATCGTTATAGACCGCGTGACGAATATCCGGGGGCAGCGGCGCGAAATCCTGTGAATAGGCTGGTTGTCCGCCCGCCGAAACGGTGAACAGCGTGCGGCCATGGAAGGCATTTTTGAACGCGACAACGCCACTTTTATGGCTGCCAAACTTATCGTGCGCGTATTTTCGCGCCAGCTTAAGCGCAGCTTCGTTAGCCTCGGCCCCGGAGTTGCAGAAAAATACCCGGTCGGCAAACGTGGCATCAATCAGCTGTTTTGCCAGACGCAGCGCAGGTTCATTGGTGTAGCCATTGCCCGTATGCCAGAACTTATTTGCCTGTTCGGTGAGCGCCTGAATCATCGCCGGATGCGCATGCCCCAGTGCATTGACCGCAATTCCACCCGCAAAGTCGATATACTCTTTCCCCTGTTGATCCCACAGGCGAGAACCCTCGCCTCGCACCGGAATAAACGGTGCCGGCGCGTAAACCGGCATCATCCACTGATCGAAATCCTGACGGGTAATTGACTGAGACATAGCGACCTCTTCTGGTAAATGAAAGGTTTCATTTATGTTAATAAATATAGGTGTTTGCGCTGTAAATGTAGGTTGCACGGTTCGTGCCAGCCAGCGCTAAAAATGCATAGCCAGAAGATGGGTATGTAATATCAATGAGTTATGAATAACCGCTATTCATTAAACTTGCATAAATAGTGAATAAAATGCATTCAATCGATGATTCCAGAGATATCATTCGCACGATTATGCATTAATAAAATATAATTCTGGAATTGTGATCCAATACGAAATTTATCGTAGTTTTATGCGCCATTTGGGGGCCAGACGCGTCAATGTGGTGCAGATTTTGCTCTATTACGCTGCGGACTATGGGGTGATCTGACAGCAAAAGAAAAGAATTGGGTGCATTGAATGCTAAACCCAGCCATCCGAAACGCGGGGATGGCTCCCCGCGCGTCAGGCTACTTCTTCGGTTCGTAAGCGAGAATGGCCTTAAACTCCATACCACGCTCCCGGATACTCAGCTCACATAATGAGTCTCGTACCATCAGCGTGAATCCCAGTGCCGTTATGCATAGCACTATGATTGCCACAAGGGCGTATTTCGTTAGCATGTCTTGCCTCCATGCAAAGAAGAGACTAACATCCGAATTGTTGGGTTCGGAAGCTAGCCTCAGGTTGATTTTAAACATCTTCCTGGGGCTTTCGTCCTTCTGAACCTCATCGATTGCCTGAAGCCAGAAAGCCTCAAGCACCCACGCGAATTCTCTGCTCATCCCCTGATAAAATCGACCTGTTTTCCGGCTTTTTGTCGGCCAATTGCAGGTTCCTCGTAGCGCCTCGCAAATTCTGACGAATCGTTCACGTAAGCCACCATTTCTGATACCATTCCGTTACAATTCACCTTGCAAAGTGGCAGCGACTATGAAATTTGTCTCTTTTAATATCAACGGCCTGCGCGCACGCCCCCATCAACTGGAAGCCATTGTTGAAAAACATCAACCTGATGTCATCGGCTTGCAGGAGACAAAAGTTCACGACGATATGTTCCCTCTCGAAGAGGTGGCAAAGCTCGGTTACAACATTTTCTATCACGGGCAGAAAGGTCACTATGGCGTTGCCCTGCTGACCAAAGCCACGCCTGTTGCCGTGCGCCGTGGTTTTCCCAACGATAACGAAGAAGCACAGCGTCGTCTGATCATCGCCGAAATCCCGTCGCCGCTGGGGAATGTCACCATCATCAACGGTTACTTCCCGCAGGGCGAAAGCCGCGATCACGAAACCAAATTCCCGGCGAAAGCGAAGTTTTATCAGGACCTTCAGGATTACCTGGAGAACGAGCTGAAAAGTACCAACCCGGTGCTGATTATGGGCGATATGAATATCAGCCCGACGGACCTGGACATTGGTATCGGCGAAGAGAATCGTAAGCGCTGGCTGCGTACCGGCAAATGCTCCTTCCTGCCGGAAGAACGCGAGTGGATGGGACGTCTGCTGAACTGGGGCCTGGTCGATACGTTCCGCCATGCCAACCCGGAAACCAACGATCGCTTCTCGTGGTTCGATTATCGTTCTAAAGGCTTTGACGATAATCGTGGTCTGCGCATTGACCTGCTGTTGGCGAGCCCGCCGCTGGCGGAGCGCTGCATTGAAACAGGGATTGATTACGAAATCCGCAGCATGGAAAAACCCTCTGACCACGCGCCAATCTGGGCAACATTCAAAGAATAATCCCTTCATACACTCCTGGCTGGCGACGGTCAGGAGTCCTCACGACTTTGAGTCAAATCAATAAAATTACAGTTTAAATTTGTTGTAGCGGCGATTTTACTATACCGTCAGCTCAATTTTAAACTGACCGCCTCTTTTACCCACCACAACAACTGGAAAGAGAAAGAATGCCAAAGAAGTCAATCTAACAGCAGAGTATAAATTTGTCCTTGCCTGTCTTCTTTTTGGGCTTGCCGTTCTTTTTATTCATTCATTTGGTCTATTTAATCTCTTTAGCGATCTCCAGCATTTGCAAGAAACTATTCAGCACAGCGGGCTTTGGGGATATGGGATATTTATCTGTCTGTTTGTGATTGCCACGCTGTGCCTCATGCCCGGCAGCCTGCTGGTGATCGCCGGAGGCATTGTTTTTGGCGCTTTCTGGGGATCTCTGCTTTCATTGATCGCCGCCACCCTCGCCTCCGCGCTCTCTTTCCTGCTAGCCCGTTGCCTTGGGCGGGAATTCTTACTCAAATATATCGGCCACACGCCTGTCTTTCAGGCTATTGAAAAAGGAATCGCCCGCAGTGGAACCGATTTTTTAATCCTGACGCGTCTGATCCCTCTTTTCCCCTATAACATCCAGAATTATGCCTACGGACTGACAGCAATACCTTTTTGGTCATTCACGCTTATTTCAGCACTCACGACACTCCCCGGCATCATCATTTATTCAGTAATGGCTAATGAGCTTGCGACACAGGGTATAAATGGTGCTTTTATTATCAAACTCAGTCTGGCCGGGGTTTTATTATTTATTTTAATACACGTAGCTAAACGGTATGGTCGGTATAAACAAATTGTTCTGCCTGACCGAAAAGCAAAAACACAAGGAGAGAATAATAATGCAACTAAATAAGATGTTAGGGAAACAAAGCATGGCTGCATTCTGTTTGCTAAGCGCTTTTGCGTTGAGCGGGTGCGATCAAAAACAGTCCGCTGATTCCGCCGAGACAAAACTCGAATATGATGGATTGACGCCGACATCTCCGCTGCGCGTCGATACACAAGCGCATAGCGTCACGCTGCTGGTTCAGGTGAACGGGCGTTTTTTGACCGACGATACCCGTCACGGTATTGTGTATAAAGAGGGGTCAAACGGGCATAAATCACTCTTCGTTGGCTTCGCCGATCCAAAATCACTCTATGATGCATTAAAGCAGGCCAGCGCCACGCCGGGTGATAATATGACCATGGATAATAAAGAAACAACCCACGTCGCGGGCAGTAAACTGGATTTATCCGTTAAATGGGCAAATGCTTCGCAGTCTTACCCTTTTGATGACGTGATAACCGACAGTAACGGTAAGAAGCTTGAGATGCATTTTGGCGGTAATTTACAGGGGGCGGAAGAGAAAAAAACCGGATGCCTGGTTTGTCTTGATAGCTGTCCTGTTGGTATTGTCAGTAACGCTACTTATACCTATGGCGCGGTAGAAAAACGGAATGAAGTTAAATTTGTCGGCAATAGCGCGATATTACCTCCAGATGGTACGCTGGCAACCGTCACATTTAAAGTCGTTGAGTAACGCCGAACCCTTCGCGTTTCAGGTTGTCATTACTGCAATCTGAAACGCTGTAAACCCATGTTCTCCGCTATCACGGATATAAAATGCACAGCAAAAAACCGGGAATCGGTTATCTCCGCATTATCCTCATCCTGTTGGCGCTTCTGTGCGTCGCCCTGTGGATAGGGGTTCCGGCGGTCAATACCTTTATTCAGCAAAGTATCAGCGCGTTTGCTTCGTTAGATCAGCACGCGATTGAACGTTTTATCGATTCATATGGCGCGCAGGCGGCAACGGTCTCCTTTTTCCTGATGATACTCCAGGCCATCATTGCCCCCCTACCCGCCTTTCTCATCACGTTCGCTAACGCCTCATTGTTTGGCGCCTTCTGGGGCGCAGTATTGTCCTGGAGCAGCGCCATGGCGGGGGCAACCCTCTGTTTTTACATTGCCAGAATTCTGGGACACGACATCGTTGAGAAACTGACGGGTAAAACCGTTCTGCAGAGCATGGATACGTTTTTCGCGCGCTATGGACAACATACCATCCTCATTTGCCGCCTGTTGCCCTTTGTCCCTTTCGATCCGATTAGCTATGCTGCAGGTTTGACATCAATTCGCTTTCGTCATTTCTTTCTGGCGACGGCCATCGGCCAACTGCCTGCAACCCTGGTATACTCATGGGCTGGAAGCATGCTGACCGGCGGCACTTTTTGGTTTATTACCGGGCTGTTTACGCTGTTCGCTTTATCTGTAGTCGTTTTTGTTGCTAAAAGCCTTTACCGTGAACGTCAGAAGAGGAACTCCTGATGGCTTTACCGCCTCTGCGCGCGATCCCGCTTATTTTACGTCCCCAGGCCTGGTTGCACCGCCGCCATTATGGCCAGGTGCTAAACCCTATTTACTGGTGGGGACGAATTCCCTTTATTTTTTATTTAGTATCTCTGTTTGTCGGCTATCTGGAGCGTAAGCGATCGCCTGTGGACCCGCTTCTACGCTCTCTGGTAAGCGCCCGTATTGCACAACTGTGTCACTGCGCGTTTTGTGTTGATATTACCAATATGAAAATTGCGCAGCGTACGGGCAGTATGGAGAAATTGCTGGCCGTGTCTGAATGGCAGAGCAGTACGCTATTCAGCGAAACAGAAAAGCTGGCGCTGGCCTACGCAGAAGCGGCCAGCCTGACGCCGCCACAGGTCGATGACGACCTGAGAGCAAAGTTATCTGCACACTTCGATGCACAGGCTCTGACTGAACTTACCGCGCTGATTGGATTACAAAACCTTTCTGCACGGTTTAATTCATCAATGGACATTCCTGCACAAGGGCTTTGCCGCTTGCCGGACGAAAGTCACACAACGTCAAAATTATGATTCGCGATTCTGAGAGGTCATTATGCGCGGTATGCGTAAAGGGATAGCGTGCCTGAGTACGTTGCTGCTCTGTTCACAGCTGGCGGTAGCCCAGGATGCACGCTGGCAGGCAATTGAGCAACACGCTAAAGGTCAAACAGTCTGGTTCAATGCCTGGGGCGGTGATAGCGCAGTCAACAACTATCTGGACTGGGTTCGTGACGAGGTTAAGCGCGATTACGCGATAACCCTGCGGATCGTGCACATTGCCGATGCGGCTGATACGGTCAAACGTATTCAGACCGAAGCCAAAGCCGGGCGTACCTCCGGCGGTTCAGTGGATCTGCTATGGGTAAACGGGGAAAACTTTCGCACCCTGAAAGAAGGTGGTCTGCTGCGCACCGGCTGGGCTGAACAATTGCCCAACTGGCAGTATGTCGATACACAAAAACCGGTGCGCGAGGATTTTTCTGTGCCCGTCGAGGGGGCGGAGTCGCCGTGGGGCAGCGCGCAACTGACGTTTATCGCGCGTCGCACGCAGACGCCGCAGCCGCCGCAAACCCCGCAGGCGCTGCTGGATTATGCCCGGCAGCATCCGGGGACAGTAACCTACCCTCGTCCGCCTGATTTCACCGGCACGGCGCTGCTTGAGCAGTTTCTGATTAACCTGACGTCGTATCCTGACGCGCTGAAACACCCTCCGCAGGAAAAGACCTTTGCGCAGGTTACCGCCCCACTCTGGCGCTATCTCGATTCGCTTCATCCCTTGCTGTGGCGTGAGGGGCGCGACTTCCCACCGTCTCCTGCGCGAATGGATAGCATGCTGGCAAACGGTACTTTGCGGTTATCTCTGACGTTTAACCCCATGCATGCTCAGCAAAAAGTGGCCACTCAGGTGCTGCCTGAAGACAGTTACAGTTTTGGATTTCAGGATGGCATGCTTGGAAACGTTCATTTTGTAACCATTCCGGCAAATGCACGCGCCGGTGCGGCGGCGCAGGTGGTCGCAAACTTCCTGCTGTCGCCTGAGGCACAGCGTCGGAAAGCTGACCCGGCGATATGGGGCGATCCCAGCGTTCTGGCCCCGGAAAAGCTACCCGCCGCACAGCGAGACGCACTCTCCGCCCATGAGCCTGCCGATCTGCCGCCCGTGCTGGCAGAACCTCATGCCGCCTGGGTAAACGCGCTGGAGCAGGAATGGCTACGCCGCTACGGTACACATTAAGCGCGTTATGCTGCACCGCAATGCTGCTTGTCTATCTGCCGCTGTTTTCGGCGGCAGGCTTTCTGCGCCCGGCATTGATACCGGAGAACTGGCGTCTGTTGTCTGAGGACCCGCAATTCGGCCAGGCGCTCAGCGCCACGCTTATTTCATCGCTCATTGCAGTGGGCGGCGCGCTCGCTCTGACGCTGCTCATTATTGCCGCGCTCTGGCCTTCTCCTGGCTGGCAGCGACTTACAACCCGTTTACCGATACTGCTGGCACTGCCGCACGTCGCCTTCGCCACCGGCGCACTGCTGCTGTTCGCTGAGGGGGGCGTCATTTACCGCTTTCTCCCGGGGTTGCACGCCATCCCGGACCGTTATGGTATTGGGCTGGGGCTGGTACTGGCAGTGAAAGAGAGCGCGTTTCTGCTGTGGGTAAGCTGGGCGGTATTAGGTGAAAAGCGGCTGAGTGAACAGCTTATTGTGCTGCGCAGCCTCGGCTATGGTCGGGGGCAGTGTCTGCGTTATCTGATTCTCCCGGTTCTGCTGCCTGCGCTGGGTATCGCCCTTCTGGCAACCACCGCATGGACTCTCTCGGTTGTCGATGTGGCGATTATTCTCGGGCCAGGAAACCCACCGACGCTTGCCGTGCTGGCCTGGCAATGGCTAAACCAGGGTGACGAAAGCACGCAAATCAAAGGCCAACTGGCCTGTGTGATGCTGCTGGCGCTTTTGGCAGTACTGGCGCTCACCGCCTGCCTGTTGTGGGTTACCGCACGACGCTTTTGCCCCGGCCTGCATGGCCGTCGCCGCCCGCACGCTTCGCCGCTATACGGGACGGTTGCCAGCCAGCTTATCCCCCTGTGCGGCGTGGCGTGCGCGTTGACACTATTGGTGCTGGCCCACGCCGCGCTGCCAGATACACTGACGTTCAGCAACAGTTTCTGGCTGGCCTCGCTGGCGGCATTATTGGGAGCAACACTCTGCCTGCTGTGGCTGGAATGGGGGCCCGCAGCGCTGACACGCTGTCTGTGGTTGCCGCTGATACTGCCCGCCCTGCCATTAGCGGCGGGCCAGTATGAGATGGCATTATATGGCTGGATGGATGGAGAGTTCACCACCGTGCTGTGGGGACATCTTTTGTGGGTTATCCCGTGGATGCTGTTTGTGCTGCGCCCGGCGTGGCAGCGCATCGACCCACGGCTGGTGTTGATTGCCCGCACCCTCGGCTGGCACCAGGTACGCATTTTTGCGCAAATCAAATGCCCGTTGATAATCAAACCCTTGCTCTCTGCGCTGGCGATCGGTTTTTCAGTCAGTATCGCGCAATATTTACCCACCCAGTGGCTGGGCGCTGGCCGCGTACCGACGCTTACGACAGAAGCGGTGGCACTTTCCAGCGGCGGCGCTTCGGCGCAACTTGCCGCTCAGGGGCTCTGGCAGTTGATCATGCCCGTGCTGTTTTTCTCGTTAACGGCCGTCCTGGCCCGACTCATTGGCCACTATAGACGAGGTCTACGCTAATGTTGCAGTTAAACAACGTCACGCTGATGCAGGGCCAACAACCGTTGCTGCGCGATGTCTCCTTTACCGTTCGTCCGGGCGAAATTGTCACGCTAATGGGCCCATCTGGCTGCGGAAAATCGACCCTGTTTTCATGGATGATCGGTGCGCTGCCTTGCGCATTTCAGGCCCACGGCGAACTATGGCTCAACGACTCGCGCATTGACAAACTTCCAACGGAGCAACGGCGCATCGGTATCCTGTTTCAGGATGCGCTGCTGTTCGATAATCTCAGTGTGGGCCACAATCTCCAGCTGGCGCTGCCCGCCTCGGTGCGAGGAGGCCAGCGTAAAGACGCCGTTCACCACGCGCTGGCGCAGGCCGGGCTGCACGATTTCTATACGCGTGACCCGGCAACCCTTTCCGGAGGCCAGCGCGCACGCGTCGCTTTACTGCGTGCCTTACTGGCACAGCCCAATGCACTACTGCTCGATGAGCCCTTCAGCCGGCTCGACAGCACATTGCGTGTTTCTTTCCGCCAGTGGGTATTTGACACGCTTATCGAACAAAATATCCCGACAATTCTGGTTACCCACGACCAGGCGGATGCGCCTGAAAATATGCCATGTCTGGATATGATGCGCTGGCACGAAACAGTTTAGTAACGTGATATTTCATCAAGCGAACTGTTCAGGCGCTATAATACTGCGTTAACGCAAAGTATTTGTGAGGTCCGACGTTCAGAATGACGTACCTTTTTCTATTTGTCGGACGATTCGATGAAACGTGTTTCTCAACTGTCTTTGCTGGCTCTCGCGCTTGGACTCTCCACCTCAGTTTTTGCCACTGATATGGCGAAAACATTGAGTTTCTCTCATCTGTTACAACAAAACGGGGTCGCTATCGATACGCGCATGAGCGCGTTTTATAACGGCTGGCCGCAAAGTACTAATGGCCCACAGGGGCATGAACCCATGGCGCTCAACCTGTCGGCGAGCTGGCTATCATCCATGACCGATGAGCAGCTTGCGACCTGGGCGCAGCAGCATAAACTGCAAAAAGAGACCGCCATTGCGCTGTACGGCAACGATAAAGATAACGAGGCCGTCGCGGCACGTTTAGAAAAAATCGGCTACACGCAGATCGTCCGTTTAAGCGACGCCCTGCAACAGCAAAATCGTCTGCAGAAACTCCCCCACTTTGAACAACTGGTGTACCCACAGTGGCTTCACGACCTCCAGAAAAACAAATCTGTAGAGGCCAAACCGACGGGTGACTGGAAAGTATTTGAAGCCGGTTGGGGCGCACCGAAACTTTACTTACTTAGCCACATTCCGGGCGCAGGCTATATCGACACCAACGAAGTGGAAAGTGAGCCGCTGTGGAACAAAGTCTCTGACGAACAGCTGAAAGCGATGCTGGCGAAGCACGGCATCCGCCACGACACCACGGTGATCCTCTACGGACGTGACGTCTATGCCGCCGCGCGTGTTGCGCAGATCATGCTCTACGCCGGCGTAAAAGATGTCCGGCTGCTCGATGGCGGCTGGAAAACCTGGTCTGATTCAGGGCTGCCCGTTGAACGCGGTACCGCGCCTAAAGAAAAATCAGCTCCAGATTTCGGCGTCACTATTCCCGCTCAGCCGCAGTTAATGCTGGATATGGAACAAGCGCGTGGCCTGCTGAATCGCAAAGACGCCTCGCTGGTCAGCATTCGTTCCTGGCCAGAATTTATCGGCACCACCAGCGGTTATAGCTACATTAAGCCAAAAGGCGATATCGCTGGCGCACGCTGGGGCCATGCGGGCAGCGACTCCACGCATATGGAAGATTTCCACAACCCGGACGGCACCATGCGCAGCGCGGATGATATTGCGGAAATGTGGAAGAGCTGGAATATCCTGCCTGAACAGCATGTTGCATTTTACTGCGGTACCGGATGGCGTGCGTCAGAAACCTTTATGTACGCCCGCGCCATGGGCTGGCAAAACGTCGCGGTCTATGACGGCGGCTGGTACGAATGGAGCGCTAACCCGAAAAACCCGGTGGCGACAGGCGATCGCAAACCGGATAGCTCGCTTTAAGGTTTCTCTTCGTGACGCTGACACGCCCTCAGCGTCACATACCCTCCCCACACCCGATTAAACGTCGTCAGCCAGCACAGCGCGCCAAAAACCCACGCCAGCCAGGAAAAGTACGCCGGGAAGAGGCAACAAAGCACAAATAACGCGATAGTTTCACTGCCTTCCGTCAGGCCGCCGAGGTAATAAAACGATTTGTGCGCATAGCCGGGGTTATCGATATTGTATTTCGCTGCCAGCGCGGCAAACGCCAGAAAGCTGCTGCCGGTACCGATAAACGCAAACAGCAGCCACGCGCCCGCAATAGCATTGTTCAACGGATCAGCAAGGACAAAACCAAACGGCACCAGCGCGTAAAAGAGAAAGTCGAGGGCAATATCAAGGAACCCGCCGGCATCCGATAAACCCCGCCGCCTTGCAAGCGCACCATCCAGCCCATCACACAGGCGATTAACCACAATCGCCATTAACGCCGCGCCATACCATCCCAGCGCCAGAAACGGCAAGGCCAGCACGCCGACAGCAAACCCCACCAGCGTGATGCCATCTGGGGTAATCTGAGGACGATCGACGCTTTCAGCAACGCGATTGAGCAAGGGCTTGAGACGCGGGTGTAGATAACGGTCGAACATGTTTTTTCCTGTAACAACGCTTTAGCAAACTTCAGGGCAAGGATATTATGGTAATACATTCACTGGATCTTTGACCGTTATGCTGAAAACCATCGATGTTGTTGCTGCCATTATTGAACAAAATGGACAAATTTTACTTGCCCAACGCCCGTCCCACGCCGATCAGGCTGGATTATGGGAGTTTGCCGGGGGGAAAGTCGAGCAAGGCGAGAGCCAGCCGGAAGCGCTGATCCGCGAGTTACGTGAAGAATTAGGTATTGAAGCGCAGCCCACTCGCTACATCGCCAGTCATCAACGGGAAGTCTCCGGGCGAATCATTCACCTGCACGCCTGGCACGTCCCGGTTTATGCTGGCGAAATTGTCGCCCACGAACATAGTGCGTTGACGTGGTGTTCCCCTGAAGTAGCGCTCAGCTATCCACTTGCTCCCGCCGATATTCCCCTGTTACAGGCATTTATGGCTTCACGCGATGCCAGATAAGCGGGTTGGTACTGATGGTTTTCTCATCGCGCTGACACTGTAGCAAACCGCCGTCCGTATTAATCACCGCGCCTTCAGAATAATATTCATTTTGATAGACGCAGCACTGGCTACAGTTTTGTACCTGTTGCCCCTGAGTACTAAAGACTTCCGGCGGCACATTGACTTCGACCTGCGGGCGCGCGAATGCCGCCCCCGCCATTACCACCAGTAACCCTGCCAGCCATTGCGTTTTCATCGTCGAGCTCCTGTTATCTGCTTCTGTGTATCTTTATATCGACCCATTTGCTCACTTCCTTAAGTGTAAACGCCTATCGGTTTTTATTATGACCCACCGCTGCGTATTAATTTTCCTTTCGGGCTCAATTTTGCTTGTCAAAAGTTAGCAACGTAATGATATAGTCAAAAAACATCACGACGTTAAAACATAAATCACAACAAGCACATACATCATTAACTATAAGAGGAACTTATACTTATGGATCAGGTTGGCTCTCTGGAAAATTTCCTTGCCCACGTTCAGCAACGCGACCCACACCAGACAGAATTCTCTCAGGCCGTACGCGAAGTCATGACCACCCTATGGCCATTTCTGGAACAGAACCCGCAATATCGTCGCCTCTCGCTGCTCGAAAGGCTGGTTGAACCAGAGCGCGTGATCCAGTTCCGCGTAGTATGGGTGGACGATCGCAATCAGGTACAGGTGAACCGCGCATGGCGCGTACAGTTCAGTTCGGCGATTGGGCCGTTCAAGGGCGGGATGCGTTTCCACCCTTCCGTAAACCTGTCGATTCTGAAATTCCTCGGCTTCGAGCAAACCTTCAAAAACGCGCTGACCACGCTACCTATGGGTGGCGGCAAAGGCGGCAGCGATTTTGACCCGAAAGGCAAAAGCGAAGGCGAAGTCATGCGCTTCTGTCAGGCGCTGATGACTGAACTCTATCGTCATCTTGGCGCAGACACCGACGTCCCGGCGGGCGATATCGGCGTGGGCGGTCGCGAAGTCGGTTTCATGGCTGGCATGATGAAAAAACTTTCCAACAACACCGCCTGCGTGTTTACCGGTAAAGGGCTTTCGTTCGGCGGCAGCCTGATTCGTCCAGAAGCTACCGGTTACGGTCTGGTTTACTTCACCGAAGCGATGCTCAAGCGTCATGGTCTGAGCTTTGAAGGCATGCGCGTTTCTGTTTCCGGCTCCGGTAACGTGGCGCAATACGCGATTGAAAAAGCAATGGAATTTGGCGCTCGCGTCGTCACCGCATCCGACTCCAGCGGCACCGTGGTGGACGAAAGCGGCTTTACCAAAGAAAAACTGGCGCGTCTGATTGAAATCAAAGCCAGTCGTGACGGTCGCGTGGCCGATTACGCGCGTGAGTTTGGTCTGGTCTATCTGGAAGGCCAGCAGCCGTGGTCTGTGCCGGTTGATATCGCCCTGCCGTGCGCCACGCAGAATGAGCTGGATACCGATGCCGCTCGCGTGCTGGTCGCTAACGGCGTCAAAGCCGTAGCCGAAGGTGCGAATATGCCAACCACCATCGAAGCCACCGAACTGTTCCTCGAAGCGGGCGTACTATTCGCACCGGGTAAAGCGGCGAACGCGGGCGGTGTCGCCACCTCCGGCCTGGAGATGGCGCAAAACGCCGCGCGTATGGGCTGGAAAGCAGAGAAAGTCGATGCGCGTCTGCACCACATCATGCTGGATATTCACCATGCCTGCGTTGAGCACGGCGGCGAAAGTAAGCAAACCAACTATGTGCGCGGCGCTAACATTGCAGGCTTCGTTAAAGTTGCCGACGCGATGCTGTCACAGGGTGTGATTTAATGCCTACGGACGGGTGCCATTCATTGAAAACGGCATCCTCCGCTTACGCTATCGCCCCACTGCCCGCTTCATCCGATGGCGGGCTTTTTTTCGCGCTACGTTTACGCGGAGCACTCTTTTTCTTATCGCCGCCGCTGCCCGGGGCGACAATGCCACGAAAACGTCTGACCGGCGTGCTGCGAGCCTGGTCAATCAGTTGATATAACGTGCCCACCAGCGGCTGCATAAAGTCCTGATAGCGGCACTGTTTTTCGCTGATTTGCGTCAGAATTGACTCCCAGTGTGCCGTCATATCCGGCCGTGTCGCCATTTCCGGCAGCGAGTGGAACAGCGCTTTACCCGCGTCAGTCGAGTGAATATAGCGCCCTTTTTTAGTCAGGAAGCCGCGTTTGAACAGCAGTTCGATAATCCCAGCGCGCGTCGCTTCCGTGCCGAGGCCATCTGTTGCACGCAGGATCTTTTTCAGATCTTTGTCCTGCACAAAACGCGCGATACCGGTCATAGCAGAAAGCAGCGTTGCGTCGGTGAAGTGGCGCGGCGGCTGGGTTTGCCGTTCCACCACTTCACCTTTTTCGCACAGCAGTTCATCGCTTTTGGCAACCACCGGCAACGGCGTACCGTCGTTTTCTTCATCGCGTTCTTTCCCGCCGAGCAGCGTGCGCCAGCCTGCTTCAGCAAGGAAACGCGCCTTAGCGATAAATTTGCCGTTAGCAATATCAAGGTCTATCTGACACTTACGGAAAACCGCATCCGGGCAGAACTGCATCAGATACTGACGCGCCACCAGGGTGTAGATCTTCGATTCGTTTTCGGTGAGGTTGACGTTGCTCGACCGCGCAGTAGGGATAATGGCGTGGTGCGCATCAACCTTTTTATCATCCCAGCAGCGGTTGCGCGTGTCCGGGTTAACCACCGGTTGCGGCAAAAGATCCGGCGCGTGAACGCCTATCGCATTCAGCACCGCATGTCGCCCGGCGAAATGCTCTTCGGGCAGATAGCGGCTATCCGAACGCGGATAGGTAATTAGTTTGTGGGTTTCGTAAAGTTTCTGGCAAATATCGAGCACGTTCTGTGCGCTCAGGCCATAACGTTTTGCGGCTTCAATCTGCAAGGCAGAAAGCGAAAACGGCAGCGGGGCCGATTCTGATTCCCGTTTATCGTTATAGGCGGTGACAATCGCCGGCTGACCTTCAATGCGTTTGACCACATGATCGGCCAGCGCGCGGTGCAGCAATCGCCCCTCTTCGTCCTGATACGGCTCGCAGGCTTCGCTCGGCTGCCAGACGGCGGTGAAGCGTTCATCATTTGGCGTTACAATGTGCGCCTTCACTTCGAAGAAATCTTTTGAGATGAAGTTTTCAATCTCTTCATCGCGACGTACTACCAGCCCAAGCACCGGCGTTTGTACCCGACCAACGGAGAGCACGCCGTTATACCCGGCGTTACGCCCTAAAATGGTGTAGGCGCGGGTCATATTGATGCCGTAAAGCCAGTCGGCACGGGCGCGAGCCAGCGCGGAAACGCACAGCGGAATAAAGTCGCTGTTGGCGCGCAGACGCGTAATTGCCCGCTCCACCGCCTGCGGGTTCAGGTCGTTGATTAAACAGCGTTGAACCTGCTGGCGCTTTTCGGGCGCCAGCGAAAGATAGTCCAGCACTTCATCCACCAGCAGTTGCCCTTCTCTGTCGGGGTCTCCTGCGTGAATGACTTCACTGGCTTCGTGCAAAAAACGCTTAATGACGTTGAGCTGCTTTGTCACCGACGAACGCGGCTGAAGTTGCCACTTCTCCGGGACTATCGGTAAGTCCTGCAAATTCCAGCGCGCATAACGGCTGTCGTACGCGTCCGGCTGCGCCTGTTCGAGTAGATGGCCAATACACCAGGTCACCACCTGACCGTTGCCACATTCGATATAACCGTCGCCCTTTCGATGGGGTTTCGGTAATACATCGGCAATGGCACGCGCCAGGCTCGGTTTTTCCGCAATAAACAGGCGCATCAGCTTAGCGGATCTCAATCATGGGGCGACCCGCGCGGGCCTCAACCAGACCACCAATCGAGGTTAAGGTAATGCCATACTCCGCCGCCGCAGCCTGAACCTCTTGCTCGGCATCCGGCGTGACCGCCAGCAGCAGGCCGCCAGAGGTTTGCGGGTCGCACAGCAGCGAACGCCATTCGTCCGGCATCTCACCCATCAGGTGACCATAGCTGGCGAAGTTGCGCCCGGTACCACCCGGCACCGCGCCCTGCGCGATGTACTCTTCCACGCCCGGCAGTTTCGGTACGTCGGCAAAGTTCACCTGCGCCTGCACGCCTGCGCCCTGACACATTTCACTGAGGTGTCCCAGCAGACCAAAACCGGTGACGTCCGTCATCGCTTTGACGCCGTCAATATTGGCGAAAGCCGCACCGGCCAGGTTCATCTGGCACATGACTTCCGTCGCCAGCCCCTGATGTTCAGGTTTCAGCAGTGATTTCTTCTCAGCGGTAGTGAGTACGCCAATACCCAGCGGCTTGGTGAGGAACAGTTTGCAACCCGCCTGAGCGGTGCTGTTTTTCTTAACGCGCTCGGTCGGCACGACGCCAGTGACTGCCAGCCCAAAGATAGGCTCCGGCGCATCAATGGAGTGACCGCCCGCCAGGGCAATACCGGCTTGCTGACAGGCAAAACGCCCGCCTTCAATCACCTCGCGGGCGATTTCCGGCGCCAGCGTATTGATTGGCCAGCCGAGAATCGCAATCGCCATAATCGGTTTGCCGCCCATCGCGAAGATATCGCTGATGGCGTTGGTGGCCGCGATACGGCCAAAATCAAACGGATTATCAACGATCGGCATGAAGAAATCGGTGGTACTGATAATCGATGTGCCGTTGCCGAGGTCGTACACTGCCGCGTCATCACGGGTTTCATTGCCGACAAGCAGGTTCGGGTCGACAAACTTCGCCTGCTCGCTGTGCAGGATGGTTTCCAGCACTTTTGGGGAAATTTTACAACCGCAACCGGCTCCGTGGCTGTACTGTGTTAAACGAATGGCTTGCTCGCTCATGGGCATCTCCTGATTTTGCCAATCCCACTATGGTAGCGCCCAAATGGCGGCGAGGTAAGTCCGACACTCCGAAATCGCTCACTACTGCTCACTTCGCAAGCAAATGTCCGTTTTGCGACACAGGGCAATTTTTCTTACCGCGTTTTTCCTTCTACTAATTAGTGGCATGAATATATTAGTGTCAAAACCTGCATATCAGGATAAAAATCAAAAGGAAATATCAATGAAAAAACGCATTATCGCCCTTTGCCTGGCAACCCTTTTTACGTCCAGCGCTTTTGCTCTTGCTCCGGCCGGGAACGACGCCACCACCAAACCAGACCTCTATTATCTGAAAAATGCGCAAGCCATTGATAGCCTCGCTCTGCTGCCGCCTCCGCCAGCCGTAGGGAGCATCGCATTCCTGAACGATCAGGCGATGTATGAACAAGGCCGCCTGCTGCGCAATACCGAACGCGGTAAGCTGGCGGTGGAAGATGCAAACCTGAGCGGCGGCGGCGTGGCGAATGCCTTCTCCGGCGCGTTTGGATCGCCGATCACCGAAAAAGATGCGCCGCAGTTGCACAAACTGCTGACCAACATGATTGAGGACGCGGGCGACCTGGCGACCCGTGGTGCGAAAGATAAATACATGCGCATTCGTCCGTTCGCTTTCTATGGCGTACCGACCTGTAACACCACCGAGCAGGATAAGCTGTCGAAAAACGGTTCTTATCCGTCTGGCCATACCTCTATCGGCTGGGCCACCGCACTGGTGCTGGCAGAGATTAACCCGGATCGTCAGAACCAGATTTTAAAACGTGGGTATGAGCTGGGCGAAAGCCGCGTGATTTGCGGTTACCACTGGCAGAGCGACGTAGATGCCGCGCGCATCGTCGGTTCCGCCGTTGTTGCCACACTGCACACCAACCCGGCGTTCCAGCAGCAGCTGCAAAAAGCGAAAGACGAATTCGCCAAACAACATAAGTCTTAATGAAAAACGCCCGGTGGTTCTTACCGCCGGGCGATCAGCCTGGTTAGAAACGCACCACAAACGGGGCCGTATCGGGCACCGACACGGTGGTAGACGCCTTCAGCTGTGGCGTGCCTAAATAGAGAAATCCGACGATTTTATCGTGTTCCCCGCACTTCAGCCCTTCACGCACGATCGGACTATCGGTTAACGCGCCGCTGCGCCAGATACCGTTAAAACCCTGCGCAACCGCCGCCATCTGCATCGCCATCACCGCACAGCCCGCTGACATCTCCTGTTCCCATTTCGGCACTTTGTGATGTGGCTGACATTTCGCCACTACCGCGATAATCAGCGGCGCACGGAATGGCGCATTACGTGCTTTATCAATCGCTTTCTCATCGCTGCCTGCACCAATTGCGCCTTTTTCCAGCAACTGGCTGAAACGTTCGCGGCCTTCTCCCTCGATGATAAAAAACTGCCACGGCTGTAGCGTGCCGTGATCCGGGGCACGCATCCCGGCCCGCAGGATATTTTCCAGTTGCTCACCGGCTGGCGCAGGGTCAGCCAGGCGGGAAGCGCTACGGCGATTTACCAGTAATTCAAGTGCGTCCATTGATTCGCTCCTGTCATGTTATTTTTCACAAAATTAACATGCGCGGGGAATTTGTTACAGCGCCGAAGGCGATTCCTGCTGACAACGGGCGGCGCTCTATTTAGGATAGCCAGATGTTTCACCGCTTCCGGTGGACCGTTTACTGTCTTTATCAGGGAGAAAACATGCGAACCCTATGGCGTTTTATCGCCGGATTCTTTAAATGGACGTGGCGATTACTCAATTTTGCCCGCGAACTGGTGCTGAACCTGTTCTTTATTTTCCTTGTGCTGGTTGGCGTGGGGATCTGGATGCAGCTTAGCAGCACGCCTGAAAGCAACAGCACGCGCGGCGCGTTGTTGATGGACATCAGCGGCGTAATTGTCGATAAGCCTTCAGCCAGCAGTAAGCTGGGCGTGATTGGTCGTCAGCTGTTTGGTTCAAGCTCCGATCGTTTACAGGAAAACTCGCTGTTCGATATCGTCCAGGCCATCCGCCAGGCGAAAGATGACCGCAATATCACCGGTATCGTGCTGGATCTCAAGAACTTCGCCGGGGGCGATCAGCCTTCGATGCAGTATATCGGCAAAGCGCTACGTGAGTTCCGCGACAGCGGTAAGCCGGTTTACGCCGTGGGCGACAGCTACAGCCAGGGTCAGTATTACCTCGCAAGTTTTGCCAATAAAATCTGGCTCTCGCCGCAGGGCGTTGTTGACCTGCACGGCTTTGCCACCAACGGCCTCTATTACAAATCCCTGCTTGAGAAGCTGAAAGTCTCTACGCATGTATTCCGCGTCGGCACTTATAAATCAGCCGTTGAGCCATTTATTCGCGATGATATGTCCCCCGCCGCGCGTGATGCTGACAGCCGCTGGATTGGCGAGCTGTGGCAGAACTACCTGAATACGGTGGCGGCAAACCGCAAAATCACCGCGCAGCAGGTATTCCCTGGCGCGCAGGCGATGCTCGATGGCCTGACCAAAGTGGACGGCGATACGGCAAAATATGCGCTTGATAGCAAACTGGTCGATTCACTGGGCAGCAGCGCAGAAATCGAAAAAGCGCTCAGCAAAGAGTTTGGCTGGAGCAAAGCGGATAAAAACTACCGTGCAGTCAGCATTTACGACTATGCGCTGAAAACCCCGGCAGATACGGGTTCCAGCATCGCGGTCGTCTTTGCGAACGGCGCGATTATGGACGGTGAAGAAACGCCGGGGAACGTCGGCGGCGATACCACTGCGGCGCAAATCCGCGATGCGCGTCTCGACCCGAAAGTGAAAGCAATTGTTCTGCGCGTCAACAGCCCTGGCGGCAGCGTCAGCGCCTCCGAAGTGATCCGCGCGGAACTGGCGGCGGCGAAAGATGCGGGTAAACCGGTTGTGGTCTCGATGGGCGGTATGGCGGCATCCGGCGGTTACTGGATCTCCACCCCGGCAAGCTACATCGTGGCGAACCCGAGCACGCTGACCGGGTCTATCGGTATCTTTGGCGTGATCAATACCGTGGAAAACTCGCTGGATTCCATCGGCGTGCACACGGATGGTGTTGCCACTTCTCCGCTGGCAGATGTGTCGATGACCAAAACGCTGCCGCCGGAAGTGCAGCAGATGATGCAACTGACCATTGAGAACGGCTATAAACGCTTTATCACCCTGGTTGCGCAGTCGCGCCACAGCACGCCGGAGCAGATTGATAAAATCGCCCAGGGCCACGTGTGGACCGGGCAGGATGCGAAAGCCAATGGTCTGGTCGACAGCCTCGGCGATTTCGATGACGTGGTCGCCAAAGCCGCTGAACTGGCGAAACTGAAAGCGTGGCACATCGACTACTATCAGTCTGAACCGACGTTCTTCGATATGGTGATGGATAGCGTCTCCGGCTCGGTGCGCGCCTCGCTGCCGCAGGCATTGCAGGCGTATCTGCCTGCGCCGCTGGCCTCAGCCGCCAAAGAGGTGAAAGCCGAAACGGACAAGCTGGCCGCCTTCAATGACCCGCAAAATCGCTATGCGTTTTGCCTGACCTGCGCCAATATACGATAATTATAATCCCCTCTACGGAGGGGATTTTCTTTCGCTTACTCAAACGACACCATGCAAAAAAAATCCATTTACGTCGCCTATACCGGCGGTACCATCGGGATGCAGCGTTCCGAACACGGCTATATTCCTGTCTCTGGGCATCTGCAACGCCAGCTGGCGCTGATGCCAGAATTCCATCGCCAGGAGATGCCGGATTTCACCATCCATGAATATCAGCCGCTGATGGATTCTTCCGATATGACGCCGGAAGACTGGCAGCACATTGCCGATGATATTAAAGCGCACTACGACGATTATGATGGCTTCGTGATCCTTCACGGCACGGATACCATGGCCTTCACCGCCTCGGCGCTGTCGTTCATGCTGGAGAATCTGGGCAAACCGGTAATTGTGACAGGGTCACAAATCCCGCTCGCCGAGCTGCGTTCGGATGGACAAATTAATCTGCTGAATGCCTTATACGTGGCGGCGAACTACCCGATCAACGAAGTCTCACTGTTCTTCAATAACCGCCTCTATCGCGGCAACCGCACCACCAAAGCGCACGCCGACGGTTTTGATGCCTTCGCATCACCGAACCTGGCGCCGCTGCTGGAAGCGGGGATTCATATCCGCCGCCTGGGTACACCGCCCGCGCCGAGCACCTCGGGCGAACTGATCGTCCATCCGATTACCCCGCAGCCGATTGGCGTGGTGACCATTTACCCCGGCATTTCCGCTGACGTGGTGCGCAACTTCCTGCGCCAGCCGGTGAAAGCGCTGATTCTGCGTTCTTACGGTGTCGGCAATGCGCCGCAAAACGGCGAGTTTTTAAAAGAGCTGACCGAAGCCAGCCAACGCGGCATCGTGGTGATTAACCTCACGCAGTGCATGTCCGGCAAGGTCAACATGGGCGGCTACGCTACCGGCAATGCCCTCGCCCACGCAGGTGTGATTGGCGGTGCGGATATGACCGTCGAAGCCACACTGACCAAACTGCACTATCTGTTAAGCCAGAACCTTGACGCCGACGCCATCCGTAGCGCCATGCAGCAAAACCTGCGCGGTGAGCTGACGCCAGACGACTAAGGAACCTTCATGAAAGCACGAGCACTGTTACTGGTTGATCTGCAAAATGATTTCTGCGCCGGCGGCGCGCTGGCTGTTACCGAAGGCGATAGCACGATTGATGTCGCCAATACGCTGATTACCTGGTGCAAATCGCGCGGCGAAGCCGTTGTGGCGAGCCAGGACTGGCATCCGGCCAGGCACGGCAGTTTTGCCAGCCAGCACGGCGTAGAGCCCTACACGCAAGGTCAACTCGACGGCCTGCCGCAAACCTTCTGGCCCGATCACTGCGTGCAACACAGCGAAGGTGCCGAACTGCACCCGCTGCTGGCGCAGAAATCGATTGATGCGGTGTTTCACAAAGGCGAAAGCGTCAATATCGACAGCTATAGCGCATTCTTTGATAACGGTCATCGCCAGAAAACGGCGCTGGATGCGTGGCTGCGTCATCATGAAATCAGCGAGCTGATTGTGCTCGGTCTGGCAACCGACTACTGCGTGAAGTTCACCGTGCTGGATGCGCTGGAACTGGGGTATCGCGTGAACGTGATAACCGACGGCTGTCGCGGCGTTAATATTCAGCCGCTGGACAGCAATCAGGCGTTTATGGAGATGGCGGCGGCGGGCGCAACGCTGTATACGCTGGCGGACTGGGAAGAGACGCAGGGGTAATCCTTTTTGACTGAATGCCCGGTACAACTTGTTATCGGGCATTTAATGGAAAGATCTCATAACCGGCATTATTGGGCAGCGAATCCGTGGCCCACGCTTCATCCTTTCGGCTATCGTAGAGGATATATTTGCCCTGCCATTCTCCCTTTCCCTCGACGTTCCTGATGATCAATAACGTACGATTTTCGCTAAACCAGACAGCTTCTGGCGCATTCCTTTCCGCGAAGCAAAAACCTTGCGGTACGTTTTTTTGAGCGTCAGATTCTTTTACCCCAGTCACCAGACAACCGCTGAGATATGGTGGGCCATTACTCAGTGCAAAAATAAGCGTGTGATTAACGCATTGCGCCAGTACCAGCTCCCCGGATCTGACACTGCCATCCAAAAATGCAGAAGTAATGATGTTATCAAAAGCAAGGTAAGGCGTATCACCATCGCTGGTTTGTAGTGACAACAGGGTTATTTCTTTTTCTTCTGAGATGGCGCAGGTTTGGAGGTTTTTGATTGTTGCGGACAGGCAATTAATGGGCATAAGCGCCAATAAAATGACTATTATTAATAATCGCATAAAGAGCGTTTCTCTCTTTATCATTTAATAAGTAAATGACAGTAAGCCCGCAAAAGTAAAGCGTAAATTAATCATGATAATCTCTCAGTTGTATAGCATCACAAATATGTTCATTTTTTGCATCATAGACGTATTCGATCTCACTGCCATCATCACATTTTTTAGGCTGTGAAAAAGCATGTATTGTCACCATTTCACCATGTGAGTCGCATTCATTTCTAAGCATATCAACACCTTCCTGTGAATATACCTGCATAACATCATATGGTTTTTCTAATATTTCTGATAATGGAATAACATCCTCCATCAATGAAATCACCTCCCCCAATGCCAGTGATTTATAATAATAATCCTTATCAACATATTCCAAAGTCCATGCGAAAAGTAACTGTCCCTCATCCCAAAATACTATCGTATTATGCTCTCCGTTTGCCCAATCAAGGCCGAGCATACAGAAGTTATTTTTTAGATAATTCTTTTTATATAACAACAACAAATAATTTAAAGATTCTCCGTACTGACTGCTGTATGGTTCCTTTGTGGTTACATGAAAGTATGATACAGGTTTATCTCTGAAAATTCCGAAACCAGAAGGTTCGGGTAATGGAGTCGATAATACTTCTCCTGCACATAAAAATAAAATGGAGAAAATAACACTTTTTAGTTTCATTTTTTCTCTGACTTAAAAAATAAATGACTGCACCCCTCATAGATATCTTGATCAGCCAGTCCATCCGGTAAATTATCCCCTGATTCTAAAGATAGTTTCAAAATGGAAACATTCCTGAAATCATCGTCCAACCATACAGTCGTCGACTTTAAAGCGTGATTAATTTGTTCAATCCATGCGACCACGCCATTCCAGTGAGCGTTCAGTATTAACGCCCCAGAAACCAAACAAATATCTACTGCGGATCGGCTTCAATATTTGTGAGACAACGCGATAATCTTCTGGAATAGTTAACGCCTCACCACTCTCACATAATTGTGGATATTCTGATGCAGAGATCATCACCCCTCCGTTATATTTATAAATTTGTGCATTTGTCCCCTGGATATTTTTAAGAAGGTTTTCGTAACCACCTAATTTATCCACGTAGTTATTATCAAGCAAGTTAAGCCAGTTTGGTGAAAGAACCCCCATCCCAGCAGAAACTGACTGAAGACTATCGCATATTTCTATACCAGGAAAATACCTTGATAAAGCCTGAGTGATACCATATGCCTGCCCCCTTTTTTGCATGTCATAAGCTGGAAAAACACCTATCCCTGAAGAACCATGTCTGGCATTTAATATTTCTGCCCATCGCAAATACAGTGTTATAGGATGTTGTTCTGAATGTTCAAAGAACCAGGTAACAGGGACGCATAAATATAGATGGCTGGTATTATGCGTCACAGTTGAATTCCCCAAGCCATCTATGCAGTATTGTGGTGATTCATATTTAACCTGACCAGAATGAAAAACCATTTGCCAGGCGTAATCACCCTCAGGATAGGCAGAGAGCCAGTTTTGCAGATTATAGTCCGAAGAAATCTTTTTCCAGCGATGGCTGCGAGGGTGAGTCATCCATTTAAGTGATTTCCCATATAACTTCCAATATTCCTCACAGACCGAAACTACTTTGGTCCTATTTTCCCTTTTATAACCATTAGGAAAAAAGAAGCTAAAATAATACACCAACTGGGAGATATTATAACCATCATTATCTTTCAGGATAAAGCGGTTAACATCGCAAAAATCAACATGAATTTTATTATTCATGGCACATACCTTTAATGCAACCAATATTAATGATTATTATATATTACAGGCTGAAATCAGCTTTCCCGCCAAAGATACCATAAGCCATATAAATTTATAGTATCGAACAACATTTTTCATAAGGTGCCATGCTTTTATAAACACCGCAGCATCCGGAGCCATGTTCTTAGAAAATATATTCTGCAATATTGTTCGCACCGTTTGCATCCAGACTCACCATTTACAGTTCATATCATCAGTGAGCACAGAGATATTTTCTTTAAATCTGATTATTTTCCCTGCATCTGACTTATAGTAAAAATCGTTAAACACTGCACCTTGCGTGGAAACAACATAGGTGCCATTAACCTGACCTTTTATCACTTCACGCCATGTATAAGTGAACTCGGAAGGTCTTCCTTCGAAAACTTCCTCAGTTCTGCCCACAAAAGCGAGCGGGATGAAAGCAGACCCTTTTTCATATAGAACATAGCCGAGACTCGCTTCTTTACTGATTATCTCGGTAAACTTGAGGTTGGTTGTTACGTTACTAAAACAACCTACAATAGTTTGTTGACTTGCATACAATGATGAGGGCATCAATAATAATAGGATTATTGACAAGGCAATTAACATTAAAAACTCCTTATGACTATTATTGACTATATAGCTCCACCGTATTGCTGGATAAAAAATATGATAGCGGAGTCGTTGGGATTTCAATATATCTAGCGGAACACAACTCCCCCATAGAAGCATCGATTACTGATAAGTAATTCTGGCTGATTACGATTGTCACCTTATTATAAATTTCATTAAGCATACTAATTATATTGAGTTCATATTTCCCGAAAACATCAACATTAGAAATATGATTAAGCTTCCACTTAGTTTGTTTAGCAAGTGAGGTTCCAGGCATAAACTGAAGCAAAAATAACAGCATCAATATGAATTGTGTAGGCACTTCACTCCTTATTGAAACCTATGTGACGTAAGCTCGTATCCCTATCTGCACAGCTCCTCCAGCCACACTACCGTCATACCCTGAAGCGTGATTTACGCATTCTGCACCGTCTCATTCTAGCGAGCCAACCTGTCGCGCTGTACGCTATCAAAGGCGGTAGCCGCATAATTCGGAATTCATAAAGGTGACACCCCAAAAAGAAAATGCTCGCGCAAGGCGAGCATTTCAGATTGCTGACAACGTGCGTTTTGTTCTTGTCGGATGCGGCGAAAACGCCTTATCCGACCTACAAAATACCGCATATTCAATAGATTACAGAATCCTTGTAGACCGGATAAGGCATCGCCGCCATCCGGCAAAAGCGTGCACAACCGCCCGGTGGCGCTGCGCTTACCGGGCCTACGCCTTTTAACTGCCGTTGCCAATCTGCCACAAAAATACCGGCGGCACGCCGTTCACCCGCCAGTTTCCAACGCTACGGCTCTTGTAGATAACCGGGTTATGTGATGCCAGCGTCCGCGCATTGCGCCAGTGGCGATCCAGCGCTTTTGAGGTGCGCGTATCCGATGCTCCAAGGGCGTTAAATAACTCCGTTGCTGCACGCGGGATCAGTTCGCTCACCACCACCTGCGCCTGCGCGGAGGCCACTTCCGCCTGTTCGTTAGCGCGCGTTACCACCAACGGATCGGCATCGGCGTGTACTTCATACGCCGCCTGCATCGCCTGTGCGGCGCGTTCGACCGTAGCCTCTACCGCATAGACCCAACTGCTGATTTGCCCGACCACCTGCAACACCTGCGCGTCATCGCGGGCGGCGGGCGCGTTGCCGTGGCTATAAACGCGACGGCGATTTTTCACGCCCTCGGCGGCATCACGTTCAATGGCCCGGCCAACTCCGGCAAGTGTGGCGAGCAGCACGTGCTGATAGAACGCCGTTTGATAGCGGAATCTCTCAGCAAAATCCGTCACGTGTTCCTGTTCGACAAACGCATCGCGAAAACGGGTGGTGCCGCTGCCCGTCAGGCGCTGGCCAAAACCATCCCAGTCATCGTCACGCTCAACCTCCGGCTGATGCGTGCTGACCAGCGCAATGATATCGCCGCCGGTATCGCTGCGCCGCCCGAAGACATCTATCCAGTCGGCGAACAACGTGCCGGTGCTGTAAAATTTCTCGCCTGTCAGCCGCCAGCCGTTCTCTGTCGGCGTCACTTTGGTGATGACATCACCCAGTTTAACCTCGCCTGTTTCCGTCCAGCCATTGCCGACAATATCGCCATCAAGAAAGCGGCGGAACCAGCGATCGCGTAGTTCGCTTTCGGGGCGATTGAGCTGGTCTTCTACAAAAGCAAAGTGCCCGCGCAGCGCCTGCGGAAGGTTAGAATCCGCCTGCGCCAGTTCGCTGAACAGCGCGAAAAGCTGCGGCAGCGAGGCGCCAAAGCCGCCCTTTTCCTGCGGGATGCGTACCGTGCCAAAACCCGCTTCCTTCAGCCAGCGAATCGGTTCGTACGGCAGCGTACGGTTAAGTTCCCGCGCGACCGTCTCGGTGGCGATGCGTTCAAATATCGGGCGGAAGCGCGCCGCCAGCACGTCATAATCGGTTCCGGTTGAAAGTAAGGTCATCGAAGACTCCTTATTGGTCGTCAATATCATGGCGGGTAGGCTCATGGCGCACCGCCAGCAGGAAGAAAATGGGGATCAGCGCAGCAAGCGACACCACCCAGAACATGTTGGTACCGAGCGAGGCCTGTAGCAGCGGCAAAATAAACAGCGCCAGCGCGCTGCCAACGCCGGAAAGCGCGCGGCTGAAACCGACGCCCGTCGCACGAATATGCGTCGGGTAAGAGAGCGCCGGGTAAATCATCAGTTGCGCACCGGGGCCAAAACCTTCGGCAAACAGCCACAGGCCGAGCATCCCCACCGCAATCGCCACGCCCAGCGCCGCCTGCGGTTGCCCCACCAGCGCCAGCACAATCAGCGCGACAAATTGCAGAGCAAACCCGGCAATCGCCACGTGTCGGGAGGGATATTTCCACGCCAGATGCATCCCAAGCAGGCCGCCGGTAAACGCGAACAGCGCATTCAGCCCAAGTGAGGCCGCGATGGTTTCAAACACGCCCGCGCCGAGGAACTGCGCCAGAATGGTCGGCAGGAAGAAGGCAATCGCGGTGTATTCAAAAGCGATACAGATATTCATCACCCCGGAAACAATCGTGCGCTCGCGATACGGTTTTTCGAACAGTACGCGGTAGCTCACTTTCGGCGGCGGCGCGACGTTTACGCCCGGCGCTTCATGGGCGGCGATACCATAGGATTCGCGCAAAATACGCGCCGCGCCCTGTAAATCGCCCTGATTAGCCGCCCACAGCGGCGACTCATTCATAAACTTGCTGCGCACGGCAATAATCAACAGCGCAGGCACCGCACCAAACAACAGCGAGGCTCGCCACAGCCAGTCGAGATGCTGGGTGGGTAACAGGAAGTACAGCGCGAAGATAATTAAAAAGCAGACGGTGGAGGCCGCATACCACATCGGGCACCAGGCGGCGAGGCGCGCGGCTTTGTTACCTTTTCCGGCGAATTTCGAAAATTCAGCGAGATAGGACATTGCCACCGGCAGGTCGATGCCAACGCCGATCCCCATCAGGAAACGCGCGCCAATCAGTACCCATACATTCGGTGCCAGCCCGGCAGCGATCGCCGATATCACGAAGAACAGCATGTCCGCCATAAAGACCGAGTAGCGGCCATACTTATCGGTCAGCCAGCCGCCAATAAGATTGCCAAAAATGGTGCCAACCATAATTGACGACGTCACCAGGCCGGTAAGCAGCGGCGTTAGCTGAAACTCCTTCACCACATCATCGATACCGTAAGAGAGCGTGGTGAGATCGTAAGCATCCAGAAAGATGCCACCAAGCGCTAAAAAGACAATCATGCGCGCGTATTTTGCCTGTTCGCCGTGGTTGTTAATCAGCTTCGCGACGTCGCTTACCGAACCGACGGGCACAGAGACCCCGCCCGCATTTTCTACCGGGATTGAACTCATAGTTTTACCTTGCCTGAAAAGGCCGGTCGGCTGACCGGCTAAGAATCGTTATTCTGCGGAAACGGGCACCAGCACACCTTTGACTAACGGATCGTCCGTGGTCTTAAGCCAGGTTTGGATCCGCGGGTCAGCAAATGCCTGTTTCAGTTTTTCGATATTTTCCTGGTTCAGATACGGCGTACCTATCACCAGCTGCGATGCAAAAGTCCGTGGGGCGGGCGGGAAAAGAATGCCCTTCTCGCGCGGAATTTTCCCGGCATCAAACTGCGAGACATAGCCAATCGCCGCATCCACCGAGTTCAGCGCGCGCGGCATGGTCAGCAAGTCAAGTTCCTTAAACTGATACTGATGCGGGTTTTCAACGATGTTTTTCAGTTTCGCGGTCCGTGGTTCAACCGTCGGGTCGAGTTTAATCAACCCGATTCGCGCCAACAGCCACAGGGCCTGCCCCTGATTTGCACCGTCGTCCGGCACCACAATCGTTGCGCCTTTTGGCAGCTTATCGATAGACGGGTAACGGTCAGAGTAAATACCAAACGCCCACTGGAAGACCGGCACGGTGGTACTCAGCGCAAAACCGTTGGCATCGACAACCTGCTTAAGCCACCACTGATGTTGATAAATGGTGCCCGCATAGGTGCCATCCGCCACCGCGCGATCCGCCTGCACCGGGTCCTGCACGCCCACGGCTTCCAGCGTCAATCCATAGTCTGGCGCGATATGCTCACCGATATATTCAATAATGCGCTGTTCGCCCGCCATCGCCGGTTCATAATGAATTTTCAGCGTGGTGCCAAAGACCACCTGCGCGGGCCCTTGAGTACGCCACCAGGCGAACGCGGCAATCGCAATGAGTAATATTGCCAGCGCCACCAGCCACGGCCAGCGCCGGGCTTTACGCAGTTCAAACTGTTCTGTCGTCATCAGACGCTCCCCTGTGTGTGTCGAAGTCGGGTAACCAGGCGGTCGCCCAAAAACTGGATAAGCTGAATAGCCACAATCAGCACCACAATGGTGGCAATCATGATGTGGTTGTCGAAACGCTGATAGCCGTACACTACCGCGAGATAACCGATTCCCCCCGCCCCGATGGTGCCCGCGATCGCTGAATACTCAATCATCGAGATGATGTTGAGGGTCACCGCCGCCACCAGCGCAGGCAGCGCTTCGCTCAGTTGCGCTTTAGTGATGATTTGCCAGGCGGAGCCGCCGCAAACTAACCCGACCGCCGTCACATCTGAGGGCAGTTCACGCAACGCGTTCTCCACCAGCCGCGCGAAGAACGGGATCCCGGCGACAATCATCGGCACCACCGCCGCAGGAATGCCGATGGTGGTTCCCGTCAGCCACCAGGTGAACGGAATGATGGCGGCCATGAGTACCAGGAACGGCAGCGATCGCCCGACGTTGGCAATACTGTTGAGTACGCGATGCAGGGCCGGACGTGGAAACAACCCACGTGCAGAGGTATTGAACAGGACAACGCCGCCCACGCCCCCCAGCGTTACGACAAACAGCATCACGATAGAGACCATCAGCGCCGTTTCCCCCAGTGCGGGCAGCAGCAGCGTATGAATCTCACTCCACGGCGTATCCTGACTGACAGTGGTGGGTTTCATACTGCCTCCTTCAACGCTCGCGGCGCGTCCAGAACCTGCGCAATCACACCAAGATGTGCTAACTGCGCGATCAGCCGAGGAACTGACATCCGTTCATGGGTAAAGCTGATGCCTATCTGCATTCTGCCGCTGAGCAAGCCATTAATTTGCTCAACATGACCGCCCAGCACATCGACACGCAGACCGTGCTGCTGGCAAGGCTGGCTGATCCAGTCCGTGCGTACGCTGCCGTCGGTACGATAGCTCACACGCAGTAACACATCGGAAAGCGTGGAGGCCGGCGCCAGCGGCATCAGTTGCTGACCGAGGTGAGAATCCGGCTGCGCCAGCAGCGTTTTCAGCGCCCCTGACTGCACGATCTCGCCCTCGCGAATCTCCGCGACCGCATCCGCCGTGGTTCGCACAACGTCCATTTCGTGGGTGATCAACACAATGGCCAGCCGATATTCGTCGCGTAACTGACGCAGCAGTTTCAGCACCGAATCCGTCGCCTGCGGATCCAGCCCGGAAGTGGCTTCGTCCGCCAGCAAAACTGACGGACGTAACGCCAGCGCGCGGGCAATGCCAATGCGCTGACGCTGGCCGCCGGAAAGCTGCGCCGGATAAGCCTGCGCTTTATGGCTCAGCCCGACGCTTTCAAGCAGTTCACCCACGCGAGCGTGAATATCCCGCTCCACCACGCCGAGGTATTCCAGCGGCAGAGCAATGTTCTGCCACGCCGTTTTACGCCCGAGCAACGCCGAGGACTGGAAAACGGTGCCAATCGCGCGACGTTCACGGCGCAGAGCAACGCCTGAGAGCAGCGAGAGATCGTTGCCGTTAACCCTGATACTGCCGCTATCCGGGCGCTCCAGCAGGCTAATGCACTTCGCCAGCGTCGATTTCCCCGCCCCGCTCGGGCCGACCACTGCCGTGATCGAGCCCGCCTGCACCTGCAACGAAATCCCTTTCAAAACCGGCGTCACGTTGCCGCTTGCGCTACGGTAACTCTTTGAAAGATATTCGATTTCAATCATACGACCTTTTCTCCTGCCTCTACGGCCTGCCCCGCATGAATGCGATAGCTCGCGCCAGGGTGCGGCGCCTGCAAACGGGCATCCCCGGCGAACAGTTTTTCGCGCAGGGTGCCGGGGCGGTACTCTTTCTTGAAGACGCCGCGCTTTTGCAGTTCCGGGATCAACAGTTCCACCACATCGGTAAAGGTTTCGTGAGTCACGGCATACGCCAGGTTGAAGCCGTCCACGTCGGTCTCTTCCACCCACGATTGCAGTTCATCGGCGACGGTTTGCGCGCTGCCCACCATTAACGGGCCGAATCCCCCAATACCGACCCACTCCGCCATCGCTTCTACCGTCCACTGACGGTTGGGATCGGCCGTAGAGAACGCCTCAACCACCGACTGAATGGCGTTGGTCTGCGAGTAAGTGAAGATTTGATCCGGTTTAAACTGGCCGAAATCGATCCCTGTCCAGCCGGAAATCAGCGCCAGCGCGCCCTCGTAGCTGACGTGCGATTTGTACTCATTCCATTTCGCCTGCGCGGCTTTGTCCGTTTCGCCGACGATGACCGTTTGCATGTTGAAAATCAGAATGCTGTGCGGGTCGCGTCCGGCTTCAGCGGCGCGGCGGCGAATATCGGCCACGGTTTTCTTAAGTAACGCTTTTGATGGCGCGGCCACGAACACGCATTCCGCGTGACTGGCGGCAAACTGTTTGCCCCGGCTGGATGCTCCCGCCTGATACAGCACCGGCGTACGCTGCGGAGAAGGCTCGCAGAGATGAAAACCCGGTACGTCAAAGAATTTACCGTGGTGGTTAATGTTGTGGATTTTGCTCGGATCGCTAAAGATGCGGCGCTCGCGGTCACGCAGGATCGCGCCCTCTTCCCAGCTGCCTTCCAGCAGTTTGTACACCACGTCGAGATACTCGTCGGCGTAGTCATAGCGCGCGTCGTGATCCGTTTGCGCTTTATGACCAATATTCCGCGCCCCGCTTTCCAGATAAGAGGTGACGATATTCCAGCCCACGCGGCCTTTGGTCAGATGGTCAAGGGTCGAAAGACGGCGGGCGAACGGGTACGGATGCTCGAACGACAGCGACGCTGTCAGGCCAAAACCAAGGTGTTCGGTCACCAGTGCCATCGGGGTGATCAGCGCCAGCGGATCGTTTACCGGTACCTGCGCGGCCTGGCGAATCGCCGCCTCGCCGTTACCGTTCAGGACGTCATAAACGCCCAGCACATCGGCGATAAACAGACCGTCAAACTTACCGCGCTCCAGTAAACGCGCCAGATCGACCCAATAATCCAGGTCTTTGTACTGCCAGGAACGATCGCGCGGATGCGCCCACAGGCCCGGCGACTGATGGCCGACACAGTTCATATCAAAAGCATTAAGACGAATTTCACGTTGCGATGGCATAGCACTCTCCTGTCGCGCCAGGGGCTAACCTGGCGCTATGTCATTTCATAGTTTTTAAAGGGGGATTTTTTTAGATGGTGGGACATCGTGCTGACAACGTCAGCAGGGCTTCGCGGGCGACGGCCTGAGCATGATCCGCCACCTGCGGCAGGCCCATCAGTTCACCAAAGCGGCCACGGGCAGCAGGCCCGGAGACCAGGAATATGGCTGAAGGCTTACCCTGTGCGTCCAGCGTTTGCGAATGGGTATCGACGTCGATCCCTAAACCCAGCGCATCGGGGCGAATCGCGCCAGCCCGGCGCAAATCACGTAAAAGCGGCTGGCTTTCAGTGAGCGAAGCGTGCGCGGGGCCAGTGGTTAAAATCAGATAATCGACGGACAGATCCTGCTGCTCATCATTGCGGACAGCCAGTTGCACACGCAGATGATTCTCCTTCGCCGTCACCGTTTTCAGCCTGGCCGCCAGCACGGTGAGTAAGCCAGCCTGCTGCTTCGCGGTAATGGCATCGGCCACCTGTGGCGCAATGCGGTAGCGGTGCACATCCCAGAAGCGACGCAGATGACGCAGGAACTGGCGCTGTTCGCGCTCACTTAACTGTTGCCAGATTGACTGCCCCTGGCTGCGGACTTCATCAAGCACCACCTGCCACGGCAGACCGTTTTCAGCGGCACGAGCAATATCCTCGCGAATCTGCCGCAGACGCTGGCGCAGCGAGCCGTGCGCATAATCCGCCTGCCATTTTGCCAGCCCGGCCGCCGCGTTAGGCCGTGAAAGCAAGCCGTGGCGTGAGAACGCCAGCAGTTTGCCGCGATGCCCTAAGCGGGTCAGCGATGCCACAACGTCTGCCATGCTCAGTGCGGTACCAACAATCGCCACGTTGGCCTCGGGCGGGATGTTTTCCAGCGCCCCGGCAACCCACGGGTTGGCTACCAGGCGCGGATGTTCAGCAATCGCCCGCACTTCTTTAGGGAGATCCGGCGGCGGATGGCTGACCGCCAGCACCACGCGATCGGCAGTGATCTTTCGCCCCTGTGCGGTGATCACCTGATTATCCTGCCAGGCCACCGCCGTATCACGCAGATGAGTGACGCGTCCTGGCTGCTTTTGCGCTTCCGTGAGAAACGCCTGGGCGACATAGCGACCAAACTCGCCGCGCTGCGGATAGACGCTGCCATCGGGGCGACGGGCGTCAGCATCGCGCAGGAAACTCGCCTGCTGACGATACCAGCGGTCAAACGCGCCCTCTTCCTCACCGGAAAGCTGCATCCTCGACGCCGGAACATTGATGCGATGCGCCGGGTCGGCGGCGGAGTACGCCACGCCCAGCCCCGGCTGCTCTCGGGGCTCAATGAGGGTGATACGCACCGGCGTTTGCGCTTCGCGCAGCAGATGAATTGCCACCGCCGCCCCGCTGAAGCCGCCGCCAATAATCACAATATGAGGTTCACTCATCGCACATCTCCACAAACCTTGTTTAACTGGCGCTAACCTGTTTTGTCGGACGCGCCGCACCGCCGATGGTTTCGCCAAACGGACCGGTATTCACGTTGCCGGACTGGCTACGCGGACGCGTACTCAGCGGCAGCAGCGGCATGACCAGCTCGGCGAAGCGATGTGCCTCTTCGAGATGCGGGTAGCCGGAGAAAATAAAATTCGTAATTCCTAAAGCCTGGTACTCACGAATACGTTCCGCCACCTGCTGCGGATTGCCCACCAGCGCGGTGCCTGCGCCGCCGCGCACCAGGCCAACGCCCGCCCACAGATTGGGCGAGATAACCAGATTGTCGCGATTGCCTTTGTGTAAGGCGCTCATCCGAGCCTGCCCGGTGGAATCCATACGCGAGAAGATCTGCTGTGCCTGCGCGATGGTGTCATCATCCAGATGCGCGATCAGTTTGTCGGCGGCGGCCCACGCCTCTTCCTCCGTTTCGCGCACAATGACGTGCAGACGGATACCATATTGCAGCTCGCGTCCTTTCGCTTTCGCCCGCGCTTTTACCACTTCCAGCTTCTCCGCCACCTGTGCAGGCGGCTCACCCCAGGTCAGATAAGCGTCGATATGATCGCCCGCGACGTCAATCGCCGCATCGGATGAACCGCCAAAGTAGAGCGGCGGGCCATTCTCCTGTACCGGCGGGAACAGCACTTCCGCGCCTTCCACCTTGATATGCTTGCCCTGGTAATCGACCTTTTCACCTGCCAGCAGGCGGCGATAAACATCGAGGAATTCCTGGGTGACTTCATAGCGTTCAGTATGATTCAGGAAAATCCCGTCGCCTTTGTTTTCTACCGGATCGCCGCCGGTCACCACGTTAATCAGCAAACGGCCTTCTGACAGGCGGTCCAGCGTCGCCGCCATGCGTGCCGCAAGCGTAGGCGGCTGAAGCCCAGGACGCACCGCCACCAGATAACGCAGATTACGCGTCTGCGGGGCCAGCGCGGCGGCCACCAGCCAGGAGTCTTCACAGCTTTTACCGGTTGGGATCAGTACACCGTAATAGCCCAGGCTATCGGCGGCCACCGCCACCTGTTGCAGATAAGGCAAATCAACCGGACGCCCACCCTGGGTAGTGCCCAGATAGCGACCATCACCGTGGGTTGGCAGGAACCAGAAGACATTCAGGTTATTATCGGATTTCGCTGTCATTATCTCTTTCCTTTATAACTATATTCACTATTTATCGAAGCGTTTCTTCAAGATGGTTATAACGGTATTAGCGAAATTCGTGCCAGAATTTAACAAAAATTAAAACCATTAATATCATGTAGTTAACACACATGACGCGATCGACCTCTCGTTGCAAATGCGACAAGTACCGGACACAGCCTGCTGCAAATGCAACAAACCGGGCCTTCCCCCCTCTGGTGTATTGCTCCGGTAAAAGATAACTTCGGCATATGAATTACGCGGAGCCAAACCTATGCTGAACGCCTCTACCCCTGTGCTGATTGACCCGGCTTCCAAAGCCTTTCAAAGCTTGCTTGACCGCTTTGCCCCGACCGATGCCACCGTGCTCATCATTGGTGAAACCGGCAGCGGCAAAGAGGTCGTGGCCCGCTACCTTCATCACCACAGCCCGCGTAGCCACGCGCCATTCCTGGCGGTGAACTGCGGCGCATTAACCGAGTCGCTGGCAGAAGCGGAACTGTTCGGTCATGAGAAAGGCGCGTTTACCGGTGCGATGCAGGCACAGCCCGGTTGGTTTGAGGCCGCTGAAGGCGGCACGCTGCTGCTGGATGAAATTGGCGAGCTGAGCCTGGCGTTGCAGGTCAAACTGCTGCGCGTGTTGCAGGAGCGCGAGATAACCCGAGTGGGCTCGCGCAGACCCATCAAGGTGAATGTGCGGGTGATCGCGGCCACCCATGTCGACCTTGAACAGGCCATCCGCGAGCGCCGATTCCGGGAAGATCTCTTTTACCGCCTCAATATTGCAGCGGTTAACCTTCCGGCACTGCGTCAGCGCCGCCAGGATATCCCATTACTTGCAGAGCATTTTTTACAGCTTTACGCCAGACGCTTAGGCAAACCCTCACGCCGTTTAGCCCCGGATACGCTGGCCGCGATGATGGACTATTCATGGCCTGGCAACGTGCGTGAGCTGGAGAACATGCTGCATACGGCCGTATTGCTCAGCCAGGAGGAAGTTATTATGCCTGCGCAGCTGCGCTTTACTTCCGCACCAGCCAGGATCGATGAGCAAGAAGAAGATACATTGGCGGCGTTTATGCGACAGCAGTTAACGCTGCACGGCGGGCAACTGTACGACCGGGTGATGAACGCGATGATTCACACGGCGATGACGCAAAGCGACAATAATCAGAGCCAGGCCGCCGCGCTGCTGGGCATCAGCCGTCACTCTTTACGTACCCAACTGGCGCACCTCGGGGTGATAAAAAGTCGCCGCAAAGCGGAGTCAATCCTCCTGAGCGCTTCCTCACCCGCCGCGCGCGAACGTGAACTGCGTATTGGTTATCAGCGTTTCGGCAATCTTGGCGTACTGAAGGCGCGTCAAACGCTTGAGCGCGAGTTTGCCGGGCGCGGCGTGAACGTTCTGTGGAGCGAATTCCCTGCGGGCCCGCAAATGTTGCAGGCGCTGAGCAACAACGATATCGATTTTGGCACCACGGGCGAAGCGCCGCCGGTCTTTGCCCAGTCGCGCGAAAACGCGCTGCTTTACGTCGCCTGGGAGCCGCCCGCGCCACGCAGCGTGGCCATGGTGGTGCCGAACGACAGCGACATTCAGCACATTCGTCAGCTGCGCGGTAAACGCATTGCCCTGAATAAAGGTTCCAATGTGCACTGGCTGCTGGTGCAGATTCTGGAAGAAGCAGGTTTACGCCTTGAGGATGTAAAAGTGGTGTACGCACCGCCCAAATATCCGCTGACGCCCAGCGACTATCTGGCCGCAGACGCGTGGATGATGTGGGACCCGGTGCTCAGTGATGCAGAAAAAAGCGGTCAGTTACGGATTGTCGCCACCGGCGAGGGGCGTGTGAACAATCATCAGTTTTACATCGCCCGCCGTCAGTACGCTCAGCATAACGATGACATCATTGCGCATGTCGTTGATGCGCTCGGCAGAACCGGGAAATTTATCGACAGGCAGCGTCATGACGCGGCGCAGTTGCTTTCCAGCGAACTGGGGCTGGATATCACCTCGCTGGAGTGTGCGCTGGCCCGTCGCAGCCATCAAACCCGCGAAATGGATCTGAAAGTGATTCGCGCCCAGCAAACCATCGCCGACCGCTTTTACGCCCTGGGCCTGCTGAGCAAGCCCGTGTCAGTACGCGATGCTATCTGGAATGCGAAAGTGGAACAGGCCGAACCGTGGATTGCGGCCTGAAAACACTCAGTGCTGCTTAAAGGTGGCGATGGGCTTCGGTGAAATGCCGAAGTCCTCTTTCAGCTGCTGCTTACTTTTCATCACCATCTGCCCGTTGGTGTCGATGGTCATATGCTGGGCGTCGCTGTTGTAGCGCGCCTGCCACAGCATCACCAGTTGCAGGCAGTTCTCTTTTTGTTCTGCGGTCAGGGCCACGCCATCCGGCCATTTTCCCAGTTCCACCGCCGTCATCAAACGCTGATAAACGTCCGGTGTCATATTGTCGATAATTTGCTCAATACTCATGTCCGACTCCGACTGTTAAGGAATAATTTGCTGAATCGTTTTTTCAACCTTTAGTTGACTCACCTTTCTCGCCATCCGTGAAGCTCAGGGACGCCGAATTGACGCAAAAACGTTCACCTGTCGGCTGAGGCCCATCGGGGAAGACATGGCCCAGGTGCGCATCGCAATTTCCGCAACGAATTTCAGTACGTTGCATGCCGTGAGAGTAATCGTTGAGATAGCGAATGGCCGTATCGCTCACCGGCTCATAAAAACTTGGCCAGCCACATCCGGAATCGTACTTACTTTCGGAGTGAAAAAGTGGCGCATCGCACACTAAACAATGGTAAATCCCGTCACGCTTATTATGCAGCAAACGCCCGGTGAATGGCGGCTCGGTGCCGTGATTCTGCGTGACGTAGAACTGCATTTCGCTTAAATTTTTTTTGAGTTCTTCGGGGGTAGGTTTGTTCGCCATTTTGCTCACATCTCGCTATGGAAAGTACATCTCAACTCCGATTCTAACAAAACATTAACAATGTCGTATCTACTTTTGTTCTAAACTTATTCGATGCGAAAAGGCGGCCAGATTATTGTGATGTATTTCACATTTTTATCTGCTGTAACCTTTAAAATTCGCCGCGCCGACCCCATGTGGTTACAAGCTCAAAGGGAGAGTGAGGCATTTCAATCGAGCAAAGGTTGTGCTGAGGATTGATTTGTCGCAATGATTGACACGATTCCGCTTGACGCTGCGTAAGGTTTTTGTAATTTTACAGGCAACCTTTTATTCACTAACAAATAGCTGGTGGAATATATGACTATCAAAGTAGGTATCAACGGTTTTGGCCGTATCGGTCGCATTGTTTTCCGTGCTGCTCAGGAACGTTCTGACATCGAGATCGTTGCAATCAACGATCTGTTAGACGCTGACTACATGGCATACATGCTGAAATATGACTCCACTCACGGCCGTTTCAACGGTACCGTTGAAGTGAAAGACGGTCATCTGATCGTTAACGGTAAAAAAATCCGTGTTACCGCTGAGCGTGATCCGGCTAACCTGAAATGGAACGAAGTTGGTGTTGACGTAGTTGCTGAAGCAACTGGCCTGTTCCTGACTGACGAAACCGCTCGCAAACACATCACTGCTGGTGCGAAAAAAGTTGTTCTGACTGGCCCGTCCAAAGACAACACTCCGATGTTTGTTAAAGGCGCTAACTTTGACAAATACGAAGGCCAGGACATCGTTTCTAACGCATCCTGCACCACTAACTGCCTGGCTCCGCTGGCTAAAGTTATCAACGACAACTTCGGTATCATCGAAGGTCTGATGACTACTGTTCACGCGACCACCGCTACTCAGAAAACCGTTGATGGCCCGTCTCACAAAGACTGGCGCGGCGGCCGCGGCGCATCCCAGAACATCATCCCGTCCTCTACCGGTGCTGCTAAAGCAGTAGGTAAAGTACTGCCAGAACTGAATGGCAAACTGACTGGTATGGCGTTCCGCGTTCCGACTCCGAACGTATCCGTTGTTGACCTGACCGTTCGTCTGGAAAAAGCTGCTTCTTACGAAGAAATTAAGAAAGCAATCAAAGCTGCTTCCGAAGGCCCGATGAAAGGCGTTCTGGGTTACACCGAAGACGACGTTGTATCTACCGATTTCAACGGTGAAGTTTGCACTTCCGTGTTCGATGCTAAAGCTGGTATCGCACTGAACGACAACTTCGTGAAACTGGTATCCTGGTACGACAACGAAACCGGTTACTCCAACAAAGTTCTGGACCTGATTGCTCACATCTCCAAATAAGTTGAGATGAAACAGTAATCTGAAAGAGCGACTTCGGTCGCTCTTTTTTTTGTTTGAAAAGAAGGATTGCGTAATGATTAATAAAATTTTTGCACTTCCGGTAATCGAACAACTTACCCCTGTGCTCTCCCGTCGTCAGCTTGATGAGCTGGAAGTTATCGTTGTTGATCACCCGGCAGTTAAAGCTTCCGTTGCGCTTCAGGGCGCTCACCTGCTGTCGTGGAAACCGGCGGGAGAAGCGGATGTGCTGTGGCTGAGCAACAATACCCCGTTTAAAAACGGCGTTGCGCTGCGCGGCGGTGTGCCTATCTGCTGGCCATGGTTCGGCCCGGCGGCTCAGCAAGGCCTGCCTTCTCACGGTTTTGCCCGTAACCTGCCGTGGGCGCTGAAAGCACACAACGAAGATGACAACGGCGTAGTACTGACCTTTGAACTGCAAAGCAGCGAGGCGTCTCGCCAGTACTGGCCGCACGACTTCACCCTGCTCGCCCGTTTCAAACTGGGTAAAACCTGTGAAATCGAACTGGAAGCACACGGTGATTTCGAAACCACCAGCGCGCTGCACACTTATTTCAACGTGGGCGATATCCACGCGGTAAAAGTGAGCGGCCTTGGCGATCGCTTTATCGATAAAGTAAACGATGCCAAAGAAGGCGTATTGAGCGACGGCGTACAAACCTTCCCGGACCGTACCGACCGCGTTTATCTGAACCCGGAATCATGCAGCGTGATCCACGATGCGGCGCTGAACCGCAGCATTAACGTGATTCACCATCATAACCCGGACGTTGTGGGCTGGAACCCAGGCCCGGCGCTGTCTGTCAGCATGGGCGATATGCCGGACGATGGCTATAAAACCTTCGTGTGTGTAGAAACCGCGTGCGCCAGCAAAACACAAAAAGCGACGGCGGATAAACCGTCTCGTTTGAGCCAGACCATTAAGGTTGTGAAAGGCTAAGTGGTTAGCCCGCACTTTTGTGCGGGCTGCTTGCCGGATGCGCTGCGCTTATCCGGCCTACAATTACCGCAATTTTCTGTAGGCCTGATAGGCGAAAGCGCCATCAGGCATTTTCTTCAGACGACGTCCAACGCCGTTTTATGTCCCGGGGCCGGGAACGCGCTGTCCAGCAATGCCTGTTCTTCCTCGCTTAACGTCAGCGTCAACGCCGCCGCATTCTCTTCCACATGTTTTACTTTCGCCGCTTTCGGAATGGCCATGATGCCCTGCTGCCGAATAACCCATGCAAGTAGCACCTGCGCGACTGTAACCTGATGCGCATCCGCAATGACTTTCACTGTCGGGTTGGTAAACAATCCATTGCGTAAACGCCCGGCCTGCGCCAGCGGGCAGTACGCCATTACCGGCATTGAGTGTTGCAGACACCAGGGAAGAAGATCGTATTCGATTCCACGCGAAGCCAGATGATAGAGCACCTGATTCGCCGCGCAGGCCTCACCGCCTTTCACCTGCCACAGTTCCTGCATATCGGCGTAATCGAGGTTCGACACGCCCCAGTGACGGATTTTTCCCTGCTCCACCAGCTTTTCCATCGCCGTCACGGTTTCCTGCAACGAATAGTTCCCGCGCCAGTGTAAGAGATAAAGGTCGAGATGGTCGGTGCCCAATCGCCGCAGGCTGGCTTCGCAGGCGGCGGCCATATTGCTGCCCCCGGCGTTCCACGGGTATACCTTCGACACTAAAAACACACGGTCGCGAAGCCCGCGAATGGCCTCGCCCACCACCTCTTCCGCGCCGCCCTCCGCGTACATCTCCGCCGTATCAATTAACGTCAACCCGCAATCAACGCCCGCCCGCAGCGCCATGGCTTCTTCACGCCGCGCGCTGGCATCTTCACCCATATACCACGTCCCCTGGCCAATCGCTGGCAAGCGTTGCCCGGCGAGTAAAACCGTTTTATCTGCCATGACATCCTCCTTTTGTTATCTCTTACCCTAAACAGTTTCCGGAAAAATGCCAAAAAAAAGCCCGCCAGTGGCGGGCTCGATACAGCGATGCGAGGATCAGAAGGTGTAAGTGACACCGGTTGAGAGCAAACCGGTCCAGCTTTTGTCCACCATCGGGCTGTCGGTGATTTCATCCGACAGACGGGTATAACGCGCGGTGCCGTAAACGCTCCAGTTGCCGAGGAAACGGTAGTTCGCGCTCAGCTCCAGATACGGGTTCCAGCCGCCATCAGCGCTGTAGTCACGCAGGCCGCTTTTACGCGATTCCTTGTGCGACACGCCATAGTAGTAGTCGTTCATGTTATCGCTGTTCCACTCAACACCGATACCTGGCGTCAGCGTCAGATTGCCGTTGGTGTAGCGATAAATCCAGCCCAGGTCCCAAATCAGACCGTTGCTTTTATCCAGCGTATCGCCGGAAAGCGTGGTACGCAGAGAACCGTACTGGGTATGGTGGAACCAGGAGACACCGGCCATCATCGTCGAATGGCGGCTATCGAGGCGACGCAATTTATGGCTGTCGCTATCGCTCGGTTTGAAGTACATCGGCAGCCAGTACGCGGTCAGGGAAAGTTGATCGGTACCGTCGTTCCACAGATAGTAACCGCCGCCCAGGCCACGGAACCAGAAGTTTTCACTTTCATAGGTCAGGACCGGCACCGGCACAACATCGTTGCTGTACTGTTTATAGGGATGTTGAATGACACCAACGCCTGCCCCCAGGGTCAGTTTGCTTTCAGCCTGCACGGCAGTTGCAGAAGTAGCCAGCAGCACGCCCAGCGTCAGAAGTTTGATTTTATTCACAATCCTTTATTCCTTTTTCAACTTATCAGCGGCGGAAGTTTACCCGTCAGGTCCGCTTATCACAAATTTTTTACCTGAAATGGCACAATTTGACTCGATATTCTCTCGGAAATCGATGACAGCACGTTTGCAAACACGTGACAGCAGAAAGAAATCCCTTATCTCCATAAAAAGAATAAATGACCGTATTTTTTGATGAGTTATTGATATGTCATTGAAATTCGTTTTTGACAGCATGCAAGTTTTGCAAATGCCATCTACGCTTATTTTTAGAAGTCGTCATCGCAGGGCATGTTTTCGTGAAGAGTGCAGCAGCCGGGGATTTCGGTTGCAGGACTTGCAGCGAGCGTCGTGCGGCAGACCGCTTCCGGGAGCCTCCACTATTCATACGAACGGCTCTTAACCACCTGTGCTAAAAAAGACGAAAGGACGGCATGCCATGAATATATTCGATCACTATCGCCAGCGTTATGAAGCTGCCAAGGACGAAGAGTTCACACTGCAGGAGTTTCTTACCATTTGTCGGCAAGACCGCAGTGCCTATGCTAATGCGGCAGAACGGCTATTAATGGCTATTGGTGAGCCTGTAATGGTTGACACTGCCCAGGAGCCACGGCTTTCCCGTCTGTTTTCGAACCGCGTCATTGGACGCTATCCGGCGTTTGAAGAATTTTATGGCATGGAGGATGCGATTGAGCAAATCGTCTCCTACCTGAAGCACGCCGCCCAGGGACTGGAAGAGAAGAAACAGATCCTCTATTTACTGGGCCCGGTGGGTGGCGGTAAATCGTCACTGGCGGAACGACTGAAATCCCTGATGCAGCGGGTGCCTATCTACGTGCTGAGCGCCAACGGCGAGCGCAGCCCGGTAAACGATCATCCGCTGTGCCTGTTTAACCCGCAGGAAGACGCGCAGATTCTGGAAAAAGAGTACGGCGTACCTTCACGTTACCTCGGCACCATCATGTCGCCGTGGGCGGCAAAACGTCTGCATGAGTTTGGCGGAGACATCACCAAATTCCGCGTGGTCAAAGTGTGGCCATCGATTCTGGAACAGGTGGCGATTGCGAAAACCGAACCGGGCGATGAAAACAACCAGGATATTTCGGCGCTGGTCGGGAAAGTGGATATCCGTAAGCTGGAACACTTCGCGCAGAACGACCCGGATGCCTATGGCTATTCCGGCGCGCTGTGCCGCGCCAACCAGGGGATCATGGAATTCGTCGAGATGTTCAAGGCGCCGATTAAAGTGTTGCACCCGCTGCTGACCGCGACCCAGGAAGGCAACTACAACGGTACCGAGGGCCTCTCCGCCCTACCGTTCAACGGTATTATTCTCGCCCACTCCAACGAATCGGAGTGGGTCACCTTCCGTAATAACAAAAACAACGAGGCGTTCCTTGACCGTGTGTACATCGTCAAAGTGCCTTATTGCCTGCGCATTTCGGAAGAGATCAAAATTTACGAGAAACTGCTTAACCACAGTGAACTGGTACATGCGCCTTGCGCCCCTGGCACGCTGGAAACCCTGTCGCGCTTCTCGATTCTGTCGCGTCTGAAAGAGCCGGAAAACTCGAGCATTTACTCAAAAATGCGCGTCTACGATGGCGAAAGTCTGAAAGACACCGATCCGAAAGCGAAATCGTATCAGGAGTATCGCGACTATGCCGGCGTGGATGAAGGGATGAATGGTCTTTCAACCCGTTTCGCCTTTAAAATTCTGTCGCGCGTGTTCAACTTCGACCATGCGGAAGTGGCAGCGAACCCGGTTCATCTGTTCTATGTGCTGGAGCAGCAGATTGAGCGCGAGCAGTTCCCGCAGGAACTGTCCGAACGTTACCTGGAATTCCTCAAAGGTTATCTGATCCCGAAATACGCCGAGTTCATCGGCAAAGAGATTCAGACTGCCTATCTGGAATCCTACTCTGAATACGGCCAGAACATTTTTGACCGCTATGTAACCTATGCGGATTTCTGGATTCAGGATCAGGAGTATCGCGACCCGGATACCGGCCAGCTGTTTGACCGCGAATCCCTGAACGCTGAGCTGGAGAAAATTGAGAAGCCTGCCGGGATCAGTAATCCGAAAGACTTCCGTAATGAAATCGTCAACTTTGTGCTGCGCGCCAGAGCACACAACAACGGGCGCAATCCGAACTGGACCAGCTATGAAAAACTGCGCACGGTTATTGAGAAGAAAATGTTCTCCAATACCGAAGAGCTGCTGCCGGTTATCTCCTTCAACGCCAAAACGTCGACGGACGAGCAGAAAAAACACGACGACTTTGTCGATCGCATGATGGAAAAAGGTTATACCCGTAAACAGGTACGACTGCTGTGCGAATGGTATCTGCGCGTGCGTAAATCGTCATGATGTCATGCCCGGCGGCGGTTGCCTGCCGGGCATCACAGCGTTCCGTAGGCCGGATAAACGCAGCGCCATCCGGCATTTACTTACGGTAAAAAGTTGGCAGTACGGGAGGGGAAATATGACCTGGTTTATAGACCGGCGTCTTAACGGTAAAAACAAAAGCGCGGTGAATCGCCAGCGCTTTTTACGCCGTTATAAAGCGCAGATTAAACAGTCGATTTCCGAGGCCATCAATAAGCGTTCGGTTACCGACATAGACAGCGGTGAGTCTGTCTCCATTCCTACGGATGATATTAACGAGCCGATGTTCCATCAGGGGCGCGGCGGGCTTCGCCATCGGGTGCATCCCGGTAACGATCACTTTGTGCAAAACGACCGCATCGAGCGCCCACAAGGGGGCGGCGGTGGCGGCGGAAGCGGTCAGGGCCAGGCCAGCCCTGACGGCGAGGGTCAGGATGAATTTGTCTTTCAGATTTCGAAAGATGAATATCTGGATCTGCTTTTCGAAGATTTAGCGCTGCCAAACCTGCGAAAAAACCAGCAGCGCCAGCTGACCGAGTATAAAACGCACCGGGCGGGGTTTACCTCAAACGGTGTACCGGCCAACATCAGCGTGGTTCGCTCGCTGCAAAACTCGCTGGCCCGACGCACCGCCATGACGGCGGGGAAACGGCGCGAATTACATGAACTGGAAACCAGTCTGGAAATCGTCGCGAAAAGCGAACCGGCCCAGTTGCTGGAAGAGGAGCGACTGCGCAAAGAGATTGCTGAGCTGCGGGCAAAAATCGATCGCGTGCCGTTTATCGACACCTTTGACCTGCGTTACAAAAACTATGAGAAACGGCCTGAGCCCACCAGCCAGGCGGTTATGTTCTGCCTGATGGACGTTTCAGGGTCGATGGATCAGGCCACCAAAGACATGGCCAAGCGTTTTTACATTCTGCTCTATCTGTTCCTGAGCCGAACCTATAAAAACGTTGAGGTGGTCTATATTCGCCACCATACGCAGGCGAAAGAAGTGGATGAACATGAGTTCTTCTATTCTCAGGAAACCGGCGGCACGATTGTCTCCAGCGCTCTGAAACTGATGGATGAAGTGGTGACGGAGCGTTATAACCCGGCACAGTGGAATATCTATGCCGCACAGGCGTCGGATGGCGATAACTGGGCGGATGACTCCCCGCTGTGTCATGAACTGCTGGCGAAGAAGATTCTGCCGGTAGTCCGTTATTACAGCTATATCGAAATAACCCGCCGGGCACATCAAACCCTGTGGCGAGAATATGAGCATCTGCAGGCGACGTTTGAGAATTTCGCGATGCAGCATATTCGCGACCAGGAAGATATCTACCCGGTATTCCGCGAACTGTTTCATAAGCAAGATGCCTGACGCTAATCAGCCAGCAATACCCTTTGCTGGCTGATTTCCTCATTTTTGTTATCAGCACATTCTCAGCACGCTATTCATCGGGGTGATTATCATTAAAAAATGGTATAGCTCACGAAACGTACACTTTTTAATATACCCCCACACCATAAACGGTTACTTTTAAATTGGTGATGACAAAAGGAGGTATTATGACCAAGAAAATTCTTGTACCGATTGATATTTCAGAAACTGAACTCACTCAGCGCGTGATTGCGCAGGTAGAAGCGCAAGCCCGTCTGGATGATGCGGAAGTCCATTTCCTGACCGTACTCCCTTTGTATCCATACTATGCCACCCTTGGCGCACGCTATGTGGCCGACCTGCCGGTGATGGACGATCTCGAAACCGATGCCATGAAAAAGCTCGACGAGATTGTGAAGCAGTTTTCCCTGCCGGAAGATCGGGTTTACAAGCACTTCGCAGAAGGCGCGCCAAAGGACAAAATCCTCGACCTGGCGAAAACCATTCCCGCGGATTTGGTTATTATTAGCTCGCATCGTCCTGATTTTACCACTTATCTCCTGGGCTCAACCGCTGCGGCGGTGGTCAGACACGCGGAGTGTTCTGTTCTGGTTATTCGATAATTATCTTTACACTAAGCGGAAAAGGTTATTTCCGCTTAGTGCCCTATCCTGAAAAAATGCATGCTATAATTCAGCGTCGCCAGTGAAGTTCAGGATATAAACGTGTCACATTTCAGCAGCAAAAAAACAACGTTTGTGATAGTCATCTTATCGACCTGCGTATTCCTCGGACTTTTGTATAAAGAGTACAGCAACCTCAATAACTATATGAATTATATCTCTGAGAACGGGCGTTCCGCGCTTTTTCACGAAGAGTATATTAATCAGAATCTGGCCTTTCAGTTATCGCGCGCTTTTTCAGCGGATGCCAACATAAAGAAGCATGATACCCGCGCCTGTCAGAAACTGGAGCATCTCAACGGTGTAAACGGTTTTAACCTTGCCAGCCATGATTTTCAGGCGCTACCGGGCACGTTGCAGACCACCAACGCCTCCTGTGAGCAGTGGATCAGCGATGTCGCTTATCTGCCTCTGATCAATTCGCTGCCCGCCAGAAAAACGTCAAAGTACACGTTTTCCAACTATTCCGGCTATGCGTTTGATAACATCCGCTATTACATAGATGTGGCTAATTCCTATATCTATATCAATAAACTGGTCGATAGCAATAAGTACACCTTTAATAACTGGCTGGTTGTTCACCATAATTCAATCGATATCAAAAAAAGTGCACACACTATCAGCATTGATGACAGTAGCCTGAACGATCTGGCGATGGGCGAAAACATTATCTCTCATGTTTATCGGGATGGTTACACCCACCACAATATTATTAGCATGCTAACGCCGGTGTTTAAAGACAGCACGTTTAAAGGCATTATCATCACCGATATAAATATCAGCGACCTGGCAACGTCTTTCTATACCGCCGACAGACCGGTTATCTGGAAGTTTCTGTCGATGCACATCGAAGACAACGCCACCGGGAAAAAAATCAATTTCCATAACCCTGCCTGGCGGGTACGTACACTCATTCATCATAAAGAAGCGATCACCCAATACTACTCTCTGCACATCAGCCTGGATATCGTCTACTTTATCATCTCGAATACATGGCTGATCTTCAGCTATCTCTTAACCACCTATTTGCTCTGCGCTTACGCAAATTACCATCTGACACGCAATGCACGTCTCTCGCGGGAGAACATCACGGATGTGATGACCGGCCTGTACAACAGAAAGCTGCTCTCACCTTCCCTACAGGCAAAAATCGATGAGCTGCTTGTTAAAGGCATTGCCGTGAGCGTCATCGCACTGGACTGCGACGGCCTGAAGCGTATCAACGACACGCTGGGGCACCAGGCGGGAGACCGTATGATTCAGGCGTTGGGAAAAGCCATCGATCAGTCGATTCGTAAGAGTGATTATGGCATTCGCCTCGGCGGTGACGAGTTTAATATTATCCTCATAGATAATACCCTCGCTGCGGCGCAACAGGTGGTGAAACGTATTGAAAACAATCTGGCGGCGATGGATACCGGCTTCCCGGTGAAATTCTCCTGGGGCGGTTATCAGATGCAGCCGGGCGAGCCGCTGGACAGCGCTTTTGCGAAAGCCGACGGCGCGTTGTATCTGCACAAAAAAGGGAAGCGTTCTCGCTAAGCGTTCAGCACTTGAGTTAGCCGCGAAAAGGTCTACCCTGAAGGCTGTTTTTCGTCGCAAGGAGAAGATATGTCTGAAATCAACGCGCCCCAGGATGTTCACCAGCATCTGTTAGATTTGTTAGCGGAAAACCGCGCGCGCTACCGTGTCATGACCCATGAAGCGGTGGGTAAATGCGAAGCCGTTTCTGAAATGCGCGGCACGGCGCTGGGCCAGGGAGCCAAAGCGCTGGTGTGCAAAGTAAAAGGCAACGGCATCAAGCAACATATTCTGGCAGTACTCGCCGCCGATCAACAGGCTGATTTATCGCGTATTGCTGAGCACGTGGGCGGGTTAAAAGCATCCCTCGCCAGCCCGGCCGAGGTGGAGCAACTCACCGCTTGCGTTTTTGGTGCAATCCCGCCGTTCTCGTTTCATCCCTCGCTGCGTCTGATTGCAGACCCGTTATTGTTCACGCGGTTTGATGAAATTGCGTTTAATGCCGGTCGTCTGGAAAAATCCGTTATTCTGAATACCGAAGACTATTTACGCATTGCGCAGCCAGAACTGGTGGCGTTTCGTCGCGAGCTATAACAAAAAATAATAATTACCAGGCGATGATGCCCGTTATCGCCACTGGAACGATTCATTTTGCATTGAATTGTTACCGGTATCACGAAAAGCAGTTTACATAACGATATTGCAAAATCTCATAATTGTTTCCCCTCCCCCTTTCCCTAAACATGGTCCGGTAATGCTCGCTGAAATAACCTTACAAAGACAGGGTGGATCATGAGTCAATTTATTAGCCGCAAGGAAAAAATCAGCTATGGTTTAGGCGATATGGCCAGCCATATTGGTTTAGACAACGTTATTATTTTTCTGACTTTCTATTATACCGATGTCGTGGGTCTCCCCGCCGCCTTTGTCGGGACAATGTTTTTACTGGCCCGCACCGCCGACGCCATCATCGACCCGGCCATGGGCTACCTGGCCGACCGTACTACTTCACGCTGGGGCAAATTCCGCCCATGGATGCTGTGGCTGGCCCTACCCTTCGGTGCCAGCTGCCTGCTGACCTACGCGGTACCGGAGTCGTTAGACCTGACGGGAAAAATGATTTTCGCCACCGTCAGCTATACCTTCATGATGCTGATGTATACCGCCATTAATATTCCCTACTGTTCAATGGGCGCGGTGATTACGCCGGATAATAAAGAGCGTATTTCTTTGCAATCGTATCGCTTTTTTCTGGCCACGCTCGGCGGCGCAATGTCCACGTTCTTTATGATGCCTTTAGCTGAATTTATTGGTGGCGCGGATAAATTAATGGGCTATCGCTGGTCGATGGCGATTATGGCCAGTATTGCCGTCATCATGTTCTGGATCTGCTTTGCCAATACCCGTGAGCGAATTAAAACGCCCGCCACGCATAATAATTACCTTTCCGAGTTACGCGATCTCTTACGTAACGATCAATGGCGCGTTGTCGCCGTTCTGGTATTAACCAATATTGGCTTTGGGGTGATTCGCCTGGGTGCCATGATGTATTTCGTCACCTATTATCTCGGCAATGCGGGCTATTTTATGTGGATGCTCGCCGCGCATATAATCGGTAAAGCCGCAGGCAGCGCGCTGGCCAAGCGCCTGACCCGCAACGCCAGCAAAGTCCAGATGTTCGGCTACTGCTCGGTGCTGGCCGGTATTCTCAGCATTGCGCTGTTCTTCGCGCCGAAATCCATTTTCGTGCTGGTTCCCCTCACCTTTATCGTTTCTACGCTTTACCAGTCCACCACCACCTTAATGTGGGTGATGATGGCCGACGTCGCCGATTACGGCGAATGGAAACAGGGTAAACGCATGGACGGCGTGATTTTCTCAACTTTCCTCGCGGTACTGAAACTGGGCATGGCCATCAGCGGCGCGATCGTTGGCTGGACGCTGGGCCTGAGCGGTTATGTCGCCAATGCCCCGGAACAATCGCCGCTCGCCATGCACTGTATCGTCGCCCTGTTCACTGTCATTCCAGGTATGTTGTCGCTGTGCGCCTTTGCAACGCTACGCTGGTATCGGCTGGACGATAGCAAAATGCAGGAAATCCATCTCGCTAAACAGAGCTTCTCTTAAGGGTCCAACATGAGTGAATTAATTCAAAATACCAACAGCATTGAGTGGCGCTTTGAGCGACAAATTCTGCGTATTGAGCCGTGGGGTAAAAACAGCCTGCGCGTGCGTGCGACCTGCCAGCCCGGCTTCAGCGATGCGCGGCATGCGCTACTGTGCGCTGACGACTGCCCGGCGGAAATCACCACCGGCCCGGAGACGCTAACCCTGCGCAACGGCAACATTCGCGCGGTGCTCAATCTGAAAGGGCAACTGGCCTTTTACAACCAGCGCAACGAGTTGCTGCTTGAAGAGATGTGGCGACAGCGCTCGACGGTCGGTATTGGCGCCAGCGAGAAGAGCCAGGATAAATATGTCAGCGCGCTGAAACTGGATGGGCGCGAATTCAAACCGCTACCGGGCGGGAAATATCAGCTCACGGTGCGTTTTGAGTCGCGTCCTGACGAGAAAATCTACGGTATGGGGCAATACCAACAACCCTGGCTCGATTTAAAAGGCTGTACGCTCGAACTGGCGCAACGTAATTCACAGGCCAGCGTGCCGTTTATGCAATCCAGCCTCGGTTATGGCCTGCTGTGGAATAACCCCGCCATCGGCGAAGCCTGTTTTGCCAAAAACCAGACAACCTGGAAAGCGCAGGTCACCGGAGAAATGGACTACTGGGTAACCGCCGGAGACAGCATTGCCGATATCACGCGGCAATATGCGCGCGTCACCGGCACGCCACCTGCTGCCCCCGCATTTATCAGCGGCCTGTGGCAGTGCAAGCTGCGCTATCGCAATCAGCAGGAAGTGCTGGAGGTCGCCCGGGAGTATCGTCGGCGTCATCTCCCGCTCTCAGTGATGGTTATCGATTTTTTCCATTGGCCGAATCAGGGTACCTGGTGTTTTGACCCGGTTGACTGGCCCGACCCGCGCGCAATGGTTGAAGAGTTGAAATCGCTCGGTATCGAACTCATGGTCTCCGTCTGGCCGACCGTCGAAGCCCGCAGCCCGCTCTTTGCGCAAATGAAAGCCAAAGGCTGGCTGGTAACCAGCGATCGCGGCGTGCAGGTGAATCTCGATTTTATGGGCAATACCACCTTCTTTGACGCAACACATCCGCAAGCCCGTCAGTTCGTCTGGGAAACGGTGAAAAAGAACTATCACGACCTGGGCATTAAGCTGTTCTGGCTGGATGAAGCCGAACCCGAATATCGCGCCTACGATTTCGATAACTATCGCTATCACGCCGGCCCGGTTCTGGAAGTGGGTAATCAGTATCCGCGCGACTTTGCTCAGGGTTTTTATGATGGTCTGAAAGCGGAAGGCGAAGAGGAAATCTGTAACCTGGTTCGCTGTAGCTGGGCAGGCAGCCAGCGTTACGGCGTGCTCGCGTGGTCGGGTGATGTCCACTCCTCGTTTCATGCGTTCCGCAACCAACTCGCCGCAGGGCTCAATATGGGGCTCGCGGGCATTCCCTGGTGGACCACGGACATCGGAGGTTTTCAGGGTGGCAATATTCACGACCCGGCCTTCCACGAGCTGTTGATCCGCTGGTTCCAGTGGGCGGTCTTCTGCCCGGTACTGCGGATGCACGGCTATCGTGAGCCGCAAATTCAGCCAGCGGAAAGCTACCGTAACGGTATTCCACAGTGTAACAGCGGTTCGCCAAATGAGCTGTGGAGCTACGGCGAAGCCAACTTCGCCACACTGCAACACTGGCTTTCGGTACGCGAGAAGCTGCGTCCCTATATCGATGCGCTGTTCAGCAATGCACAGCAGCACGGTGACCCGCTGATGCGCCCGCTGTTCTGGCATTATCCGGATGAAGCCAAAAGCTGGACGGTAGAAGATCAGTACCTGTTTGGTGACGATTTGCTGGTCGCGCCGGTGATGCAGGCGGGTCAGCGCGAACGTACCCTGTGGCTTCCTGGCAATCATCGCTGGGTAGCACTGAACGGTGAATGTTACGCGGGGCAGCAGCAAATTACCGTCGATGCCGCGCTGGAAACGATTCCGGTATTTATCCGTGAAGGAAGCCCGCTGGTGGCAGTGCTGGTTGGCTGATTGTGCAGACGCCAGAATGATCGCCAGATGTTAAAAAAAGCCTGCTTATTCACGCGGTTGCGCGTAAAGTAAGCAGGCTTACTTTTTTTGGCAAGGATTTCCTTTCATGTTCGATACCACCCTGCTGATCCTCCTTGGTCTGGCGGCACTCAGCTTCGTCAGTCATAACACCACCGTAGCCGTCTCCATCCTGGTACTGATTATTGTTCGTGTCACTCCGCTAAATACCTTTTTCCCCTGGATTGAGAAACAGGGGCTGACCATCGGGATTATTATCCTGACCATCGGCGTCATGGCGCCCATTGCCAGCGGGACCCTGCCGCCTTCCACGTTGCTGCATTCATTCGTTAACTGGAAATCGCTGGTGGCGATAGCGGTTGGCGTCTTTGTCTCGTGGCTTGGCGGACGCGGCGTCGTGCTGATGGGCTGCCAGCCACAGCTGGTAGCCGGGTTGCTGATTGGCACCGTGCTGGGCGTGGCGCTGTTTCGCGGCGTTCCGGTGGGCCCGCTGATTGCTGCCGGACTGGTCTCGATTCTTATTGGGAAGTCGTAAGGCTCGCCAGATAGCGTCCAGGCGTCTGACCGAGCCCTTTACGGAACATGGTGATAAACGCGGTGGTGGAGTCATAACCCAGCGCCAGCGCCACCTGCTGTACCGCCATTCCGCGCACCAGCATTTGCAGCGCCAGAATCAACTGCAACTGGTGCCGCCAGCGGCGAAAATTGAGCCCGGTCTCTTTGACCACCAGCCGCGCCAGATTGCGTTCACTCATGGCAAAACGGCTGGCCCACTGGCTGAGCGTCTGCCACTGCGCGGGTTGCGCCTCCATGGTCTCGACCATCAGGCGAATCTTCGGATGCGGCGATACCGGTAGCTGTAGCTGCTGCTCAGCCTGCTGCGGAAGCTCATCGAACAGCACCTGCGTCAGGCGCTGGCTTTGCGGCGTCTGTCGCGCGTTGCCAGGTCGTTGCGCGAGCGTCAGAATCAACTCGCGCACCAGCGGTGAAATTTTCAGAGAACAGCAGTGATCGGGCATCAGCGCCGCGCCGGGCTCGATAAACAGAAAACAGAGCTGCGCCTGCGGCGTTGCCCGATTGCTGTGCGGCATCCCGCCGGGGATCCACACCGCAAACTGGGGCGGTACCATCCAGCGCGCATTTTCCACCTCGCAGGTAATCGCACCATGCAGCGCCAGAATCAATTGCCCTTTACGATGCTGATGCTGCGCAATGTACTGCTCATCGGGCGCGACCTGGACGCTGAACGCCACTGCCACATCGTGATGACCGTCGGGGTGATAACCATCAAGACCGAGACCCAACATAATTTTGTCCGAATTTAGCGATAATTTGTCATTTTAGCTTGATTTCATCCTGCGCTAAACAGGGTATCGTCTTGTTCCCATCGTTTTACTGAGAATGCTATGCGTACTGTTTCACCTTCTGCCGCCCGCCACACCTGGCTTTTGATTGCGGGCATCTTACTGATCGCCTCGACGCTACGCGTCACCTTTACCGGTGCCGCGCCTCTGCTTGACGCTATTCGCGCGGAATACGGCTTAACCACTGCCCAAACCGGTTTGCTGACGACCCTCCCCCTGCTGGCTTTTGGGCTGGTGTCCCCACTGGCTGCGGGGATCGCGCAACGCCTCGGCATTGAACGCAGTCTGTTTGTCGCCCTGCTGTTGATTTGCATCGGGATTGCGGTGCGCTCGTTACCGGCAGTCAGCCTGTTGTTCATCGGTACGGCGATCATCGGCTGCGGAATTGCGCTGGGTAACGTCCTGCTGCCAGGGTTAATCAAACGCGATTTTGCAGGCAACGTCGCCCGCATGACCGGCGCGTATTCTGTCACCATGGGTGCCGCCGCCGCGCTGGGCTCCGCCATGGTCGTGCCGCTGGCCCTGAACGGTTTCGGCTGGCGTGGCGCATTACTGGGGCTGATGGTCTTTCCACTGCTGGCGTTCCTGCTGTGGTTACCGCAGTGGCGCGCGGCAAAAACCGCCACGCTGACCACCTCGCGCACCCTGAAAAGTCGGGGGATCTGGCGTTCATCGCTGGCCTGGCAGGTCACACTGTTTCTGGGGATCAACTCGCTGGTCTATTACGTGGTGATCGGCTGGCTGCCCGCCATTTTGATTGGGCAGGGCTACAGTGAAGCGCAGGCCGGATCGCTACATGGGCTGTTGCAGCTGGCGACCGCCGCACCGGGATTTGTGATTCCGCTGATCCTGCATCGGCTCAAAGATCAGCGCGGGATCGCCATACTCGTCGCGCTAATGTGTGCCGTGAGTGCTGCGGGCTACTGGCTCTTCCCTGCGCAGGCAGTTGTCTGGACGCTCATTTTCGGCTTCGGCTCCGGGGCGACGATGATCCTCGGTCTGACCTTTATCGGCCTGCGCGCCAGCTCGGCACATCAGGCCGCCGCGCTTTCGGGAATGGCGCAGTCTGTGGGTTATTTGCTGGCCGCCTGCGGGCCGCCGCTGATGGGGAAAATCCACGACGCCAGCGGTGACTGGCATATCCCACTCTACGCCGTGGCGGTCATTTCACTGGTGATGGCGCTGTTTGGCGCACTCGCCGGACGCGACCGGGAAATTCACTAAGCGATTAATTTGCCGCTGCGTACAGGAAAGCCTGTACCAGCGGCGCAGGACGCCCTTCCAGCGCATTGCGCTCATGCTGGAAAAGCGTCGCCACGAAGAACGGATGCGTCACCAGTTCAACAGCGCGAATCTCCCCTTCTTCATCCCAGCCGGTCACCCGCAGCGGCTGGTCCTGTAACGCCGCCGCAAAATCCGCGGAGACCCCGTAGTTACAGTGGTAACCCTCTGTAATTTCATCACGCCCGTACGCGCGAGCAATCAGCGTATTTGTACGCAGTTCGATAGTGTCAGTTTTTTCCACCAGCGAACAGCTCAGTGGCGCAATCACCATGCGGCCTTCGCTGTCGGTTTCGGCGTGAGCAGCATCGTCCCACCCCATGACATTACGTGCGTATTCAATCACCGCATGCTGGAAACCACCGCAGGTGCCCAGGAATGGCAGGCTGTTTTCGCGCGCGTAGCGAATCGCCAAAAACGCGCCCTCGCTGTTCTTATACGGGCTGGCCGGGACCACCCAGATGGCGTCAAATTCGGCTAAATCATCGGTACTGTGGATATCTGAAGTCGCGAGCCAATGGTAGTCCACGGGAATATCCAGCACCGCCGCCGCGTCATCAATCGCCAGCGGAATCGCCTGATGGGCTGTCACGTCGGGGTTGTAATCGCCAACCAGGGCAATACGAAGGGAGTTTTTGACAGCTGGGTTTTCCATGAGTGGTCCTTATACGTAACAATTTTTCGAACAACATTATGCGTGTCATCCTGGTGGAGTCGTCCCTGAATAGCAATACCCGGGAGGGGGTGGTATTGTGGAAAGTCCATCATCTGGATGAGTGTAAAGGAGGCAGGAGATGATCCAGTGTAAACGCGTTTATGACGCAGCAACACCCGAGGATGGTTATCGCGTGCTCGTTGACCGACTGTGGCCGCGCGGTATCAAAAAGGAAAACCTTGTCTACGATGACTGGTGTAAAGATCTCACGCCGTCTGCCGAATTGCGTAAGGCGTATCATGGCGAGGTGATCGATTTTGCGACCTTCTGCCAGCACTATCGCGATGAACTGAACCAGCATCGCGAGGAAGGCGTTCGCCTGCAGGGCATCGCCAATACGCAGGGCCTTACGCTACTTTATGCCGCAACCAACACCACGCAAAACCATGCGCGAGTGTTAGCCGACTGGCTGAGCAAACTGTAAGACTCTTCAATGCTACGCCCGGCGGCGTAGCATTACGCAAGACTGAGCGCTTTTTCCTCTTCGGGCAACGCATCCGGCGTCAGCGGCAGTAGATATTCGCTGCGCACAAACGCGAATCCGTGTTGCCCATCTGCCGCCCGCACATCACCGGTAACCAGCCATAAGGCGCGCGGCGATTGCGCAGGGATTTGCGTCATCACGCCATTCACCGGATTTAAAATACGTTCTCCCGGCGCGCAAAGCGCAAACAGCTCAACGGCTTTACCAATATTCGCGCGACCTGCTGTGGTGCGCGAGGCAATAATCAGGGCGGTACTGCCCGGTTTATGCAAAAACATGCTCTCTTTCTACTCGCGTTCTTTGGTTAAGAATTATCCTAAGCTGAGTTTACTCAAGAGCCGCGATGTTGTCACTGTTTCTGCGGATGATCCCGGCGCCAGAGCGTCCATTCATCCACACGCTCGCCGCCCGGCAACTGACAGAGATTACTCTCCCCCTGAGCACTCTTCTGTGCAATCAGTTTGCCGCCTTTTTCCACGCAGTACACCGATGCCGGGTTAGCCATCCCCACCTGTTTTGGCGGCGGTGGCGCATCGGGTTGTTGTTGTGCGCATCCAGCGAGAAGTAATGCGGCACCGATCAGATACTGTTTCGACATGCTTTTTCCTTTTAGATGAGGTTTCACTTTAAACTCCACGATTTCTCCATTTTAACTGCACTTTTGCCGAATAAAGTACACCTCGTTCTCGAACTGACCAGAGAACAGATCATTCCATAATCAATGAGTTTTTGCCCCATCGCCCCCGATGGGGCTTTTTTTTGCCCTTAAAGCCTTATGTTCCTGCGCCAGAATGTATAAAATTTGATATATCCAGGCTGTATTCTTATCGAGCAGTCAGAAAATTCTTACCAACGTACGGCGTACTCCCTGCTGTACGGGAGCTTTTTTCATGTCCGACAACATTCTTGCCCGGGTATCGCACACCCTTGCCACGGAACAATCTTTGGAGTGTCTGGTTCGCCAGTTACTCGAAATGCTTGAGCTGGTCACTAATATGGAGTCTACGTATCTGACCAAAATCGATACGGAAGCCCAGCTGCAACATATTGTTTATGCGCGCAATAGCGGTGATATGACCATCCCGGAAAATGCCTCCGTTCCCTGGGAAGAGTCGTTATGCAAACGAGCAATGGATGAAAACTTTTTCTTCTGTAACGACGTTGACGTCCACTGGGCGGATTGCGAACGTGCGCGCGAGCTTGGCATCACCACGTTTCTCAGTACGCCGGTGCATCTGGCCGACGGGTCGCTGTATGGAACACTGTGCGCTTCCAGTAAGCAAACCATGCCTTTTAGCCTGAACGGGGAGCAAGTACTCCAGCTGTTCGCCAGTATTATTGCGCGCTACATTGAGAAGGAGTCGCTGGTGAATCAGCTGCGCGCGGCAAATGCGGCGCTGATATATCACTCCTACACAGATGCATTAACCGGATTGCCCAATCGCCGGGCGATATTTGAAAATCTGGAGACGATGTTCTCGCATGCCCAAAAAGTGGGCTGCCATATTACGCTGGCCTATATTGACCTTGATAAATTTAAGGCCATCAATGACCATTACGGCCATCATTGTGGCGATCGGTTCTTGCAACAGGTTGGACAACGGTTGTTGGCCTTTAACACGGAAGATGGCCTGGTCGGGCGTTTGGGTGGCGATGAATTTTTGGCTGCGGTACTCTGTGCCTCAAAGAGTGAACAAACACAGTTCGTCAGTGCGTTACGGGAGCTGCTCAGTGGTGAATATTCGTTAGCAGAAACCACGCTTCACTATCCGGGAACCAGTATCGGCGTGATTGATATTGATCCCAACACAACAGACATTGAAAGCGCCATGCGCGCCGCCGACAGCGCTATGTATTTGGATAAACAAATGCGCCGCCAGCTATAATCCCCCTGGCATATCGGTTAAGGTTCACCCTACACAACATGAATAAATAACATTCAGGATAAAATAATGAGGCTAGGTATCGCGTTCCCCATCGTCATCTTTATTGTGGCGGTCATTTTTCTGAGCTGGTTCTTTATTGGCGGCTATGCGCTGCCAGAAGGTGCAAAATGAGAAAAACAACCATCATTATGTTGATTGTGGCGGTTGTTGCCGTCGCCGGGACACAATTAGGCTGGTGGTAAACCTGCACGAAGGCCGGTTTACCGGCCTGACTCCTGCTGTTCGTTCTTCTTCATCCGATACATGTCGGCATCCGCCTGCTGGATTGCGCTATCCAGATTATCCGCACTTGAAGACATTCCCCATGATACGGATAACGGCACCACTTCGCCCTCTACCGTAAAGGCATGCTGCGTTACCTGCGTAGCAATCCGTTCAGCAATATAGCGCGCATCTTCCTTGCTGGCGCTGGCCAGTAAAATGACAAACTCATCACCGCCAGTTCGGATCACCAGATCGTGTACGGCACGGACGTTATCCAGCATACATTGCGCGATAATCTTCAGCGCGCGGTCTCCCACGCTATGCCCCCAGGCATCGTTGATCGCTTTAAACTTGTTGCAGTCAAACAGAAGAACGGTTGTGTAACGCAGTTCATGCTTCTGAATCAGTTCCAGAATATTGCGCGTATAACTGCCGGTGAGCGCATCAGAATAGAAGCGATTGTCACCTTTATTTAGCCTGCGGCGAATAACAAAAAACAGTAATAAAAAGAGCAACGGCGCCAGCAGCACAGCCGTTGAGGCCATCGGATCATGTAAGATGTATAAATAAAGCGGCAGCGCATAGCGGAATTCGTAGCGATCGGAAAGATCGTAAACCTGATAAACCGTCGGCCAGTTACAGTTATCCGTTAAGCAAAGATGGCTGCCATCCTGGCGGTTAACAAATTTCAGCATCAGCTCAGAAGGGACGTTATTTTTGAACGACTCGCGTAAAGCGCGCTGTAACTCGGGCTTCGAAAAATCGTACAGTAAATAACCGACAATATGATTACTCACCTGTCCGGCAGAAAGATCGTAGATATAACTCACCAGACTGTAGGCTTTTTCACCGGTTATTTTATCCGTATAAAAATTGGTCGAGCTCCGCGCTTTTTTACGAGAATCTTTGAGTAATAAGCGGTCATAAAACGATTCTGGAATCTGGAAAAAGGCGGCAGGATTACGCGCCATTTGTGATGAATCAAAGGAAAAGCGAACGGAGTCTTTACTGGTAAACCAATAAAACCAGTGCGCGTCATGCGCCACAATATAACGATGGGTATCGTAATGCCCAGGATTCAGCGTGTTCATTCTGGCACGCACGAACTCGCCTGCGGCAAACATACAGCGCGCTTCTTCACTCTGCGTCCGGGATATCAGCGTGCCGTAGCCCGGGTTAAGAACCGACCTGTCAGCATTGATGCCCCATTCATCGCGATTACGTGGACGAAAATCGCTCAAATTGCCGCACAGGTTATTACTTTTTAGCTGTTGATAACGCACGCCTGCGGCATCGGCAATTAATTCATTATCATTAAAGATGGCCAGCATATTGCTTTCCAGCGCATTAATGCCGTCATTGACCTGAGTAATCGCACGTTGATACATAAAAAAGAGATACAGGAAAATTAACAGGCCAGTGATCCCTGCTGCCACCAGCAACGCCTGCTTCTTTCGTAAACTGTCCTGAACACGTCTCACATGCGCACCATCATAAAAGTCATCCTTTTAAACGTAACACACTTTGTGTTTTTAGCTTGTCCAGAAAGAACCTATCAGAAAAATAGGCTATTCATGCTTTAAATGTGTGGTTATTAACAAATTAATGTACAACTGACTAATTTATGTGCATGAGAATTAGGCGCAAAGACGCAGGGAGCCATGAGGAATACGGAGTAATCTTATCTACTAATGCATGGGCTTTTATAACAATCGTCTCAGCTGAATCGCATAGACTATTTACGGCGACAGCGTGTTACAGGAGACACTTATAATGAAAAAATTGCTCGCACTCTCTTTATTAATTGTATTGAGCAGCACACTCAGCGGATGCATCATCGATCATGGCCATCACCGTGGCGGTCATCACCACTCGCATCATCGTTGACAGAGGGAAAATTCAGGCGAGCCGTGCTCGCCTGATAAAATTAGCTGTGGCTCTCTTTGGGACCTAGGAAAATAAAACCGAATGGAATCGACCCCAGCACGGTGAAAATGCAGCTGTAGACCATGACCATTGCGCCCTGCAAAAAGAACATGCCCGTTGTCCACTCCGAATAAGGCAGGTTGTACTCACGTACTACGCCGCCAAACGTTGCCCGCCCCACGACAAACAACGCAATCACAAATATTGTGCAGGCACACAGCAGAAATTTTTTGCCGTTCCTTGTCCGCAATTTTTCCAGCACCATACTCAACGCTCCCCTTCATGGCGATATATTACGCTGTAGTTGTAACATTTATGTGCCAATAAATGAATGTTTTTGTGAACCTATAGTGATCTACCCCTTTTAAAGTAGTATTTAAAATGCACTTTTTGATAAATTTCGACCGGCACTTCGTGCTCTAATAACCCGTAACAAAACAGGGGGAAACATGTTACGGATTCCGCAAAGTTGTGTTCATACGCGTTCCACGCCGTTCTGGAACAAAGAGACGGCACCCGCCGGTATTTTCCAGCGTCATCTCGATAAAGGTACGCGCCAGGGGGTCTACCCTCGCCTGTCGGTGCATAAAGGGGCGGTGAAATACCTGGGCTATGCTGATGAGACGATTGAACAGCCTGAAGCCGAGTTACTGATCGAAGCGGGTCACTTTGGCGTGTTTCCACCTGAGAAATGGCATCTGATAGAACTGATGACCGAAGATACTGTTTTTCAGATTGATTTTTTCGTGGAAGCTGATGTTTTGAGATCCCTTTAAGCTCACAAGGCGACTAAGTAAGGAGCCAATTATGCTGCGTATTCCTGAAAATTTTATTCATTCCCGTTCAACACCGTTCTGGAATAAAGACACCGCGCCAAAAGCGCTGTTCACTCACCACAACACCAAAGCACATGTTTATGGCCGCCTGTCGGTGATGCAGGGCGCGGTGCGCTACTTTGGTTTTCCTGACGCCGAGGCCACTGAGCCTGACGTCGACATTATTATCGAAGCCGGGTCATTCGGTATTTCGCCGCCGCAAAAATGGCACCGAATTGAGCTTCTGACTGACGATACCTATTTCAATATCGACTTCTTTGCCGACCCGGATGTCAAACTTGAAGGCGCAGGCCTGGGCAAAGTGGTCAATTCGCATAAGGAGTAAACATCATGGGTAAAGCAACCTATACGGTGACCGTCACGAACAACAGCAACGGCATTTCGGTGGATTATGAAACCGATAAACCGATGGAATTGCTGATACCTGATGTTGCTGCCGATGTGGTGAAAGATCTGATCAATACCGTGCGTGCGTACGATACCGAGAATGAACACGAAGTGTGTGGCTGGTAACATATCCGGCGGGAGAGAAAACGGGAGCCAGCAGGCTCCCGTTTTTTATTACTTCAGCGCAATCCGTGCCACGCTATCCGGGCCTTTGGTGGTGCTGTCGTCGTTGAAGTCTTGCTTCAGCGTGACGTACAGCGTCTGACCGTCCGGCGTCAGTAACAGGCTGTTCGGGCGGGCGTCAAATGACCAGCTTTTCTTCACCGCATAGGTGGTGGCATCCAGCTGCAACACTTTCTTCGATTCACGCTGGCTGATAAAGATCTCATTGCGTTTCGCGTCAAACTTGATGCCCAGCGCATCGCCCTCCAGACGTTTAATCACGCGTCCGGTGCGCTCATCAAACACCAGCGTGGTTTTCGCCTTCGAGTCATCGGTCACGAACAGACGCCCCGTTTGTGGGTCTGTCGCCATGTTCAGGAACAGGTAGCTTTTGCCATCCCCTGCGGTCAGGCGTTTTTCAATACGGTAGTTTTTCGGGTTAATCACCAGAATTTCACCGCCGCCATTGGCCGCGTAAATACGATCGGTGGTGGGCGAGTAGATAATCCCGGTCACCCATTTCCCGGCATTTTTGATGCGGGTCTTCAGGGTCATGGTTTTGGCATCCACCACCCAAATCAGGCCGGGATCTGCCACCCCGCCGATAAACAACAGTCCGTCGTGCCACAGGATTTCACGCGCGCCAACCGGGTCGCCGTCCGGGCCTTTTTCGCTAAATTTCACCCGTTGCAGAATTTTTCCGGTTTTGGCATCCACTTTCGATACGGCACCATCAAGGGAGTTGGTGGTGTAGAAAACGCTTCCGTCCGGCTCGCTCGCCATGCCAAAGTTTTTATAATCGGTATGCGTTTCACCGGTAGTGGCAAGGGTTGCCGGGTCCAGACGATACAACACGCCACCGTTAATATCTTTAAAACCCTGTGCGCTGGCGACATAGAGCGCCTTTTCCGTCGGCGCGTAATTCATCTCATAGAGTCCATTCGCTAATACGCGCTGCGTAACGTCACTGCTGGCGGCTGGCGGTTGCGTTTTTGATTCTACCGGCGGATTCTTCGCCGCCGGAGACTGGCATGCTGAAAGTCCCAGCGCAGCAGCAATCGCAAAAGCTACCGTAACGTGACGGCGCGTAAGCACTAATTTCATTCTGTACTCCATTCAATGGATAAAGGTTCCCGTGACGGCAACCATTAGAGAATGAGAATCATACTTATTATCGCCATTTTGGCAAACGGTCCCTGCTCTGCTGTCATATCGCCTCACCCGCTCTTTGCGGCGATTAACCACCTTTCTCTTCGCACAACGCCCGCCCCAGGCCTGTTGGCGAAAAACCCTTACAACACTGTGATAATTAAAGAATTTACATTAACTTACAATTTAGATGAGATCATTTCTCAATTCGATAAGGCAAATGATTATCATTGCCATTCGCTCATTTGGGCGGTGATCACAGTGGCAGATTTTTCTATAACAAACACAACATATGAGAACGTACAATGGGTTGTTTTAACAGGGTTCCCCGTTCCGCACAGCGATCTTCAGCAAGGGCATCACGCTTTCTTTTTTCAAGCCTGGCGGCGATGATTCATCTCGCCCTCGCCTCTGGCTCAGCAGTCGCTGCGGAAAATACCGATACGCAGGATGTCATGGTGGTTGATGGCGCAGCGACGGACGCGCCTGATAATACGCAGGCGCGCCAGGACTACAGCGTAAAAACGACGCGTGCGGGTACCAAAATGCTGCTCACACCACGCGATGTGCCGCAGTCGGTCAGCGTCATTACCGAACAACGCATGCAGGATCAAAACCTGGAAACTGTCGGCGATGTGCTGGCGAATACCACGGGGATCTCCGCCAATATTTTTGACAGCGAACGCTCCAGCTATTTTTCTCGTGGTTTTTACATCAACAACTATACCTTTGATGATATTCCAACCTCCGTCAGCGATGAGTGGAACTTTGGCGATGCGGGTGACGACACCGCCATTTATGATCGTATTGAAGTGGTGCGCGGCGCAACCGGGTTAATGACCGGCGCAGGCAACCCGGCGGCCTCGGTCAATATGGTGCGCAAACGCGCCGACAGCCGTGAATTCACGGGCAACGTCGGCGTTACCTACGGCAGCTGGAACAAACAGCGCTATGTCGCCGATCTCTCTGCCCCGCTGAACGACACAGGCTCAGTGCGCGGCAGAATCATCGCCGGATATCAGGATCAGGACAGCTGGCTGGATCGTTATCATAAACGCAAAAAATTCTTCTACGGCGTTGTCGATGCTGACATCACCGACAACACGACCGTTTCGCTGGGCTATGATTATCAGCAAAGCACCACCCGTAATCCGACCTGGGGCGGGCTGCCAACCTGGTACAGTAATGGCGTAAAAACCCATTACGATCGTAGCACTAACCCCTCAGCAGACTGGGCGCACTACTATCTTGAGTCACGCAAAGTTTTCGCCGACCTGACCCACGAGTTTGATAATGGCTGGAGCCTGCGCATGAATGGCACACATGCGGAAGCCTCGTTTGATTCGAAACTGCTCTACTCCTTCGGCTTCCCGGATCGCTCCACCGGGGAAGGCCTGTCGGGTTATGGCAGTCTCGATCGCGGCAAGCGGAAACTCGATTCCGTGGATACCTACACCACCGGGCCCTTCACGCTGCTGGGGCGCCAGCACGAGCTGGTTGCGGGCATGAGCTACAGCCGACAGACCAACCGCTATTACAGCGCCGGAGCGGATATTGATACAGCAGATATTGGCGTGTTTGATAACAACTGGAACGGTAGCCTCGCAGAGCCCGCGTGGAGCGACTGGACGCTAACATCCGATGACATCGTGCGGCAAAAATCTGCTTACACGGCGGCGCGTTTCTCGCTGGCTGACCCGCTCTCTTTAATTGTAGGCGCGCGCTACACCCAATGGAGCACCCACGGTTCCAGTGGGGATATGAGTAAAAACAACATTACGCCGTATGCCGGGCTGGTGTATGACATCAATGACATCTGGTCGGCGTATGCCAGCTATACCTCTATCTTCCAGCCGCAGACCTACCGCGACCAGAAAGGCAGTTACCTCTCGCCTGTCACCGGAAAAAGTTACGAAACGGGCCTGAAATCCGCCTGGCTGGACGGTCGGTTAACCGCGACGGTTGCCGTGTTCCGCATTGAGCAGGATAACGTAGGCCAGGCCGATGGCGATAATCACGTCAACGGCAGCAGCGAGCAGGCCTACTACGCAGCAAAAGGCGCCGTCAGCAAGGGCGCGGAGTTTGAGCTGAACGGTGCGGTGACCGATAACCTGCAAATGACCTTTGGCGCCACGCGCTACGTCGCACGCGATTCCACAGGGCGCTTCAACAGTAACATGCCTCAGACGCAGTTTAAGCTCTTTAGCCGTTACCAGTTACCGATGCTGCGCGACCTTACCGTGGGCGGCGGCCTCACCTGGCAGAATCGAACATATCAGGATGCCAGTGGACCGGATGGCGAAACCACCCGCGTCCATCAGGGCAGTTATCCACTGGCGAATCTGTTTGCTCGCTACCAGGTCACGAAACAGCTGGCGGTGCAGGCGAATATCGAAAACCTCTTCGACCGGGAATACTATTCCTGGGCCAGTGATTACGTGGTGTATGGCGAACCGCGTAACTATTCGGTGAACGTCTCCTGGGCATTCTGACCGACACACGCAGAGGATTGTCCTCTGCGTTTTTCCCCTTCCGCTTTCAGACTGAATAACCCCGCGAAGACTGGATCTTACCGCGATGTTATTCCAGGCTTGAAACCATGAAAAATTCAATCGCACTGGGGATCACCGGTTTTTCGCTTATCGCTGTCACCTACGGGATGGCGAGATTTTCCTGGGGATTGATGATGCCGGAAGTGGCGAAAGAGGTGTCGTTTAGCCCACAAATTGCCGGCATTATCGCGGCCTGCAGCTATCTGGCTTACTGCCTGGCGATCGTCTTCACTCCGCTGCTGGTTTCCCGCTTTGGCCCACGCATGCCGGCAATGACTGCCGCACTGGCAGCAGCAGTCGGGCTTATTCTGCTGGCACTGGCACATTCCCCGCTTATGCTCGCCATCGGGCTTTTCATCGCAGGCACCAGTGCCGGGTTGTCTTCTCCAGCGCTTGCAGAGGCTGTTTCACAGCGCATCTCCGTGCACCACCAGCCGCAGGTGAATACCGTCATTAATGCGGGTACCGGCGCGGGAATTATTATCAGTGTTCCGATATTGCTGGCCCTGCCCGGCGGCTGGCGAATGGCGTGTGTGACCTTTTCCGCGCTGGCAGCACTGTGCCTGTTTCTGATTTATCGGCATATCCCCGCCGGAACTGGTGCAAAACCGCAGCGAAGCCCTCTTCCCCTGCGTGAATGGTTTTCGCCAGCAATGATCCGCTTAGCCATTATCGCCCTGATAAGCGGCGCGGCCAGCGCGGCCTGGTGGAGTTTTGGCCCGGATATACTCGGCCATCATCTTGGTGTAAATGCACGGCTTCGCAGCCTGCTATGGCTGATAAGCGGTGCGGCAGGCATTTTAGCGGTATTCACCGGGTTACTGGCTCGCTACCTGGCCTGGGCGCAGATTTATCGTTTATCTCAGTTGAGCATGGCGCTGCTATTGCTGCTAATGGCTTTTTCGCAAAATTACTCCGGGTGGCTGATCCCCGCCGTGGCGATGTGCGGCGCCGGGTATGTCACACTTTCCGGCGTGTTGCTGGTGTATGCCGCCGATGTCCTCCGTCAGGCTCCGGCAACTGGGGTCAGCATCGCGTTCTTTATGCTGGCAGCGGGTCAGGTGGTTGGATCAGCACTGTTTGGGCAGATTTATGCGGGATATGGTGTGATATTTGCGCTGCTGCTGTTTGCGGGAATGTCGTGTGTCATGTTAGTCATAACCCCCTCTTCCCGCAGGCAAGTCAGTAGCGAGCACAGGACTACGTCATAATTTCGTCTGGCTGGCCCCTCAAATTACGCAGGGCAATAATGATCGTCAGGCGCGAGTCTGATAGACTTCGCAGAATTTCAACCTGTTGATTTTGGTAATGTTAAAATTATTCACAAAGTATGCGTCAATTGGCGTACTTAATACTGCCTTGCACTGGATTATTTTCTCCATATGTGTCTACGCCTTCCACACAAGCCAGGCGCTGGCTAATGTGGCCGGGTTTGCTGTGGCCGTTAGTTTTAGTTTTTTTGCTAACGCACGATTTACCTTCAAATCCACCACGTCAACCACTCGCTATTTGCTCTATGTCGGCTTTATGGGTGCACTGAGCGGTATTGTGGGTTGGATAGCCGATGAGTGCGCAATGGCGCCGATTATTACACTTGTTGTCTTCTCTGCGATCAGCCTGATTTGCGGATTCTTATATTCCCGGTTCATTGTTTTCAGGAATACGAAATGAAAATTTCATTAGTGGTTCCCGTCTTTAATGAAGAGGACACTATCCCTATCTTTTATAAGACGGTGAGAGAGTTTGATGAATTAAAACCGTTCGATGTCGAGATCGTCTTTATCAATGATGGTAGTCGTGATGCCACCGAATCAATTATCAGCGCCCTGGCTGTCGCCGACCCGTTGGTAGTGCCGCTCTCATTTACGCGTAATTTTGGTAAAGAGCCAGCGCTCTTTGCAGGTCTGGATCATGCCACCGGTGATGCGGTAATCCCTATCGATGTGGATTTGCAGGACCCGATCGAGGTGATTCCGCACCTTATTAAAAAATGGCAAGCAGGCGCTGATATGGTGCTGGCGAAGCGCACCGATCGTTCGACTGACGGCCGGCTGAAACGCAAGACCGCTGAATGGTTTTACAAATTACACAATAAAATCAGCACGCCCAAGATTGAAGAAAATGTGGGTGATTTCAGGCTAATGTCCCGCAACGTCGTGGAAAATATTAAGTTATTGCCTGAACGAAATCTTTTTATGAAAGGCGTACTTTCCTGGGTAGGTGGCAGCTGCGATGTTGTTGAATACGCGCGGGCGGACCGCGTTGCTGGCGACTCAAAATTCAACGGCTGGAAACTCTGGAACCTGGCGCTGGAAGGCATCACCAGCTTTTCCACTTTTCCTCTACGGATCTGGACCTATATTGGCGTTAGCGTTTCCGCCCTCTCTCTCATTTATGCCGCGTGGATGATCCTGGATAAGCTGCTGTGGGGCAATCCTGTTCCGGGCTATCCCTCACTCATGACCGCTATTCTCTTTCTCGGCGGCATTCAGCTTATTGGCATCGGCATTCTCGGTGAGTATATTGGCCGCGTTTACACGGAGGTTAAGCAGAGACCTCGTTACATCTTGAAGAGTAAAAACAGGACGATGGAATAATTACGACCATGCTAAAGTTACTACCCAAAGCGGCGATATTGCTGCTGGCATTTTTGGCCATATTTCTCATTGAGTGGTTTACCCCGATTCACTCAGATGACTATCGCTACTATCTTTTAGGGATCTCACCTGAGTCTCATTTACATCATTATATGACCTGGAGCGGCAGGATCATTGCCGATTACGCCAGTTCGCTGATTCTCTACACGCAATCACAAATTATCTATTCCGTTGCCGCAGGCTTCTCAACGGTTGCGTTCTGCTACTTCATTGTTAAAACGCCATCTGGCACGCTGAGCTGGACGAAAGTTGATTATATTTTGTTCCCGCTGATCTTTTTTACCTACTGGATTTCGAACCCAAATTTAGGACAAACCACCTTCTGGATTGTGGGTGCGGCAAACTATCTTTGGACTAACCTTTTCGTCGCGGCGTGGTTGTTTTATATCTACCGTATCACGACCCAAAATATCAAAACAATCAACCCATTAATTGCCTTGCTGAGCTTTATGGCGGGTTGTTCTAATGAAAGTGTCTCGCCTTTTGTCTCCTTGCTTTCTGTGCTCACCATCGCGTACGAGCTGTGGCGTACAAAGTCAGTTTCAGTCAATAAGATTATCTACAGCATCAGTGCAATCCTGGGATCATGTGTTTTAATTCTCTCTCCAGGTAACTTTATCCGCGCCAGCGGGAAAGACTTTTGGTATGGGAAATCCGTTTTTGAACGAATTTTCATTCACCTGACTGAACGCGTGCATAATCATCTGGCACTTATCTGGATTGGTTATGTCGTATTGTTTCTGCTGGTGCTGTTGGTTGTCTTCAACAAGCAAATTCGCGCAAAAATTGAAAAGAGCCATCTTGTTACCGCAGCGCTGGTGGTTTGCATAGGTCTGGGCACATCATTAATCATGTTTGCCTCTCCCTCCTATCCAGATCGGGTAATGAACGGGACCTTCATGTTCTTTCTGCTGGCCATTGCTTTCCTGGCTCATGGCTTATTAACCAGTGGTGTGAGAGCGGGAGTCATCGGTACGGCAGCCGTTACCGCACTATGTGGGATAACTTTCCTATGGTCTTATCCCATGATGTATAACGCGTACGAAAAAACTGCCCGCCAGGAAGTCGTCAGGCAAAAAGTTATTAGCCAGCAGCTTGCGACAGGAAAGCAGGCGTTTACCATCCCCGATTACTATTTTGTCAAATTGCAAAACAGTGGCGGTCACTTTGGTTTCTTCCACGATCCTGCGGTCTACGGCGACTATTATGGCGTTCAGAGAATTATCAAGAAGAAAGTGAAGTTTGACTATTCAGTCGTTGCTGATGGGCAGCAGCATACGCTCGCTAACGATATCGTGGCCTACAGTAATACAGAAGGTGATTTGGCCGTTATTAGCGCGACCCCGCTTGCTTCACCGATAACGGTAACTGTCGATGGTGCGAAGAAAATTATTCAGCCCGAAAAGATGAGACAGGCAGAAATTAACCAACAATTCTGGTACTACGCCCCCATCGATAAAGGTAAGGTTACAGCAATCTCCCTCTAAGCCTGAGCGAAAAAAAGCCCCGCCTTTAAGTAAAGAGCGGGGCTTAACGCTATTTCAATTACATATTCGCGATAATCGCGTCACCAAACTCTGAACATTTCAGCAGTTTAGCGCCTTCCATCAGACGTTCGAAGTCATAGGTCACGGTCTTGTTAGCGATAGCGCCTTCCATGCCTTTAACAATCAGGTCAGCCGCTTCGAACCATTCCATATGACGCAGCATCATTTCTGCGGACAGAATGATGGAGCCCGGGTTTACTTTGTCCTGGCCTGCGTATTTCGGTGCAGTACCGTGGGTCGCTTCAAACAGGGCACATTCGTCGCCGATGTTCGCGCCCGGAGCAATACCGATACCGCCAACCTGTGCTGCGAGGGCGTCAGAGATGTAGTCACCGTTCAGGTTCATACAGGCAATCACATCGTACTCAGCCGGACGCAGCAGGATCTGCTGCAGGAAGGCGTCAGCGATGACGTCTTTAACAACGATCTCTTTGCCGGTTTTCGGGTTCTTGATTTTCAGCCACGGGCCGCCGTCGATCAGTTCGCCGCCGAATTCGTCGCGTGCCAGCTGGTAGCCCCAGTCTTTGAACGCGCCTTCGGTGAACTTCATGATGTTGCCTTTGTGAACCAGAGTCACAGAGTCACGGTCGTTAGCAATTGCGTATTCAATAGCGGCGCGAACCAGGCGTTTAGTACCTTCTTCGGAGCACGGCTTGATGCCGATACCGCAATGTTCCGGGAAGCGAATTTTCTTCACGCCCATCTCTTCGCGCAGGAATTTAATCACTTTCTCTGCGTCAGCGGAGTCCGCTTTCCACTCGATACCCGCATAGATATCTTCTGAGTTTTCACGGAAGATAACCATATCGGTCAGTTCAGGATGTTTAACCGGGCTTGGGGTGCCCTGGTAGTAACGCACCGGGCGCAGACAAACGTAGAGGTCCAGTTCCTGACGCAGGGCAACGTTCAGAGAACGGATACCGCCGCCAACTGGCGTGGTCAACGGGCCTTTGATGGCAACGCGATATTCGCGTACCAGATCCAGCGTTTCAGCTGGCAGCCAGACATCCTGGCCATAAACCTGAGTGGATTTCTCGCCGGTGTAGATTTCCATCCAGGAAATTTTACGCTCACCTTTGTAGGCTTTCTCAACTGCGGCATTCACAACTTTGATCATCGGTGGGGTTACATCAACACCGATGCCGTCGCCTTCAATGAATGGGATAATCGGATTGTGCGGCACATTCAGCTTGCCGTCTTTCAGGGTGATTTTTTGACCTTCTGCCGGAACAACTACTTTGCTTTCCATTCACCTCTCCTTCGAGCGCTTCTGGTGTGCTCGTCATCCTTTACGCCACAGGTTCTCGCTGTTTACTACATGCCGGTTAAACCCCGGAAATGCACTGTCTTACCGCCTTCCTGCAACACAAAGAGTTAGAGCATTTTTGTTAATGATTTGTAATGATCGTGTCAATACTACCTTATTGTTCGGCGCCATGAAAGACACTCGTTATTAGGCTATAATGCGCGAATACATAACATCTGAAAATACCATGCAGAAAACTTCTTTTAGAAATCACCCGGTTAAGCGATTCAGCACGAAACAAGCTGCCAAACAACGTAAAGATAACCAGCCAAAACGCGTAGTTTTGTTCAATAAACCCTACGATGTTTTGCCGCAATTTACTGACGAAGCGGGCCGCAGCACGCTGAAAGATTTTATTCCGGTGCAAGGCGTATACGCCGCCGGACGTCTCGATCGCGATAGCGAAGGCCTTTTAGTGCTTACCAACGACGGTGTGTTGCAGGCGCGGTTGACGCAACCGGGCAAGCGCACCGGAAAAATTTACTATGTGCAGGTTGAAGGCGAACCGAGCGAGGAATCGCTGACGGCTCTGCGCACGGGCGTGACGCTCAACGATGGCCCAACGTTGCCCGCAGGAATTGAAGTGGTGAATGAACCCGAATGGCTGTGGCCGCGAAATCCGCCGATACGTGAGCGTAAGTCGATTCCCACCACCTGGCTGAAAGTCACGCTATACGAAGGCCGCAACCGTCAGGTACGCCGCATGACGGCTCACGTTGGCCACCCAACTTTGCGTCTGATTCGCTACGCGATGGGCGACTATCGTCTGGATGGCCTGGCGAATGGTGAATGGCGCGACGCCGATTAACAGGAGAGATTGTGTTTAAACCTCATGTCACCGTTGCCTGCATTGTGCATGCCAAAGACAAATTTCTGGTTGTAGAAGAGACCATCAACGGTAAAGCGTTGTGGAATCAACCCGCCGGACACCTCGAAGCCGACGAAACGTTAGTGCAGGCTGCCGAGCGCGAATTGTGGGAAGAAACCGGTATTCGCGCTACGCCGCAGCACTTTATCCGTATGCACCAGTGGATAGCGCCCGACAAAACCCCCTTTTTGCGCTTTCTGTTTTTGATAGAGCTGGACGATATTTGCCCGACCGAACCGCACGACAGCGATATTGATCGCTGTCTGTGGGTCAGCGCTGAGGAAATTCTTAACGCCGCGAATCTGCGTTCAAAGCTGGTCGCGGAAAGCATTCATAGCTACCAGAGCGGCGAGCGTTACCCTCTCTCGCTAATCGGTGCATTTAACTGGCCGTTTACAGAGGGTGTCAAGTAAGGGGCTGCGTGCTAGAATATGCCGCCTTGAAGTTCAATGTCGTGAGTATTCCAATGTCAGAAAGCCAGAAAAAAGTGATCGTCGGCATGTCCGGCGGTGTTGATTCCTCCGTCTCAGCCTACCTGTTGCAACAACAAGGTTATAAGGTTGAGGGCCTGTTCATGAAGAACTGGGAGGAAGACGACGGCGAGGAATATTGTACTGCCGCCGCCGATCTTGCCGATGCGCAAGCGGTCTGCGATAAGCTCGGCATTGAGCTGCACACCGTTAACTTTGCCGCTGAATACTGGGACAACGTTTTTGAACTCTTCCTGGAAGAGTACAAAGCGGGCCGCACGCCAAACCCGGATATCCTGTGTAACAAAGAGATCAAATTCAAAGCCTTCCTCGAATTCGCCGCAGAAGATTTAGGTGCTGATTACATCGCCACCGGACACTATGTGCGCCGTAAAGATGTCAACGGCAAAAGCCAGCTGCTGCGCGGGCTGGATGGCAATAAAGATCAGAGCTACTTCCTTTACACCCTCGGTCACGAACAGATTGCCCAAAGCCTCTTCCCGGTTGGCGAGCTGGAAAAACCGCAGGTGCGTAAAATCGCCGAAGAGCTGGATCTCATCACCGCGAAGAAAAAAGATTCCACCGGTATCTGTTTCATCGGCGAGCGTAAATTCCGTGAATTTTTAGGCCGCTACCTGCCTGCCCAGCCGGGCAAAATCGTCACCGTTGATGGTGAAGAGATTGGCGAACACCAGGGGCTGATGTATCACACCCTGGGTCAGCGTAAAGGTCTTGGCATTGGCGGTACCAAAGAAGGGTCGGAAGATCCGTGGTACGTTGTCGATAAAGATGTCGAAAACAATATTCTGGTCGTTGCGCAGGGCCATGACCATCCGCGCCTGATGTCCGTTGGCTTAATTGCCCAGCAGCTGCATTGGGTCGATCGCGAGCCTGTTCAGGGTACGTTCCGCTGTACGGTCAAAACACGTTACCGCCAGACGGATATTCCCTGCACCGTCACCGCGCTGGATGAAGAACGCATTGAAGTGCGTTTTGATGAGCCCGTTGCCGCAGTCACGCCGGGCCAGTCCGCCGTGTTCTACAACGGTGAAGTCTGCCTGGGCGGCGGCGTGATCGAACAGCGCATACCGCTGCCGGCATAATAAACAGCAGTCGTCTCCCCAACGCCGGGGCACCAGACGCCCTGGCCGCGCTCAAGCGCGGGGTATCAACAAGGAGTTAGCGTGGCGAAGAACTACTACGACATCACCCTGGCGCTGGCGGGTATCTGCCAGTCCGCCAGCCTGGTGCAACAACTGGCTCATCAGGGCCACTGCGATAGCGACGCGCTGCATGTGTCGCTGAACAGCGTTATCGACCTGAACCCGGATTCAACGCTGGGCGTGTTCGGTGGCAGTGAAGCCAATCTTCGTCTCGGCCTGGAAACGCTGTTAGGCGTACTGAATGCCAGCAGCCGTCAGGGGCTCAACGCCGAGCTCACCCGCTATACTCTGAGTTTAATGGTGCTCGAACGTAAACTGGCCTCAGCGAAAGGCGCGATGGATACGCTCGGCGACCGTATCGCTGGTCTGCAGCGCCAGCTTGACCACTTCGATTTACAGTCTGAAACCCTGCTGAGCGCGATGGCCGGTATCTATGTCGATGTTATCAGCCCGCTTGGTCCGCGTATTCAGGTTACCGGCTCCCCTGCCGTGCTGCAAAGCCCGCAGGTGCAGGCAAAAGTCCGCGCCTCATTGCTGGCGGGCATCCGCTCTGCCGTGCTCTGGCACCAGGTTGGCGGAGGACGCCTGCAGCTCATGTTTTCCCGTAATCGCCTGACCACTCAGGCAAAACAAATTCTTGCTCATTTAACCCCGGAGTTATGATCTATGGAATTATCCTCACTGACCGCCGTTTCCCCTGTCGACGGCCGCTACGGCGATAAAGTCAGCGCGCTGCGCGGCATTTTCAGCGAATTCGGTTTGCTGAAATTCCGTGTGCAAGTTGAAGTGCGCTGGCTGCAAAAGCTGGCTGCGCAGGCAGCGATCAAGGAAGTTCCTGCTTTTGCCGCAGACGCAAACGGTTTCCTCGATAAAATCGTTGCCGACTTCAATGAAGAAGATGCCGCGCGCATCAAAACCATTGAGCGCACCACTAACCATGATGTGAAAGCGGTTGAGTATTTCCTGAAAGAAAAAGTGGCGGACGTGCCGGAGCTGCATGCGGTATCTGAGTTCATTCACTTCGCCTGTACTTCTGAAGATATTAACAACCTGTCTCATGCGCTGATGCTGAAAACCGCGCGTGATGAAGTGATCCTGCCTTACTGGCGCAAGCTTATCGACGGCATTAAAGATTTAGCGGTGCAGTACCGTGATATTCCGCTGCTGTCGCGTACGCACGGCCAGCCGGCGACCCCGTCCACCATCGGTAAAGAGATGGCCAACGTGGCTTACCGCATGGAGCGTCAGTATCGCCAGCTTAACCAGGTTGAAATTCTGGGTAAAATCAACGGCGCGGTCGGCAACTATAACGCCCACATCGTGGCGTATCCGGAAGTTGACTGGCATCAGTTCAGCGAAGAGTTTGTGACTTCTCTGGGTATTCAGTGGAACCCGTACACCACCCAGATCGAACCGCATGATTACATCGCCGAACTGTTTGATTGCATGGCGCGTTTCAACACGATCCTGATCGACTTTGACCGTGATGTGTGGGGCTACATCGCCCTGAACCACTTCAAGCAGAAAACCATCGCCGGTGAAATTGGTTCATCCACCATGCCGCACAAAGTTAACCCTATTGACTTTGAAAACTCCGAAGGCAACCTGGGCCTGTCGAACGCCGTGCTTCAGCATCTGGCGAGCAAACTGCCGGTGTCCCGCTGGCAGCGTGACCTGACGGACTCCACCGTGCTGCGTAACCTGGGCGTGGGTATTGGCTATGCGCTGATTGCCTACCAGTCAACCCTGAAAGGTGTGAGCAAGCTGGAAGTGAACCGCGACCGTCTGCTGGACGAACTGGATCACAACTGGGAAGTGCTTGCTGAGCCGATTCAAACGGTAATGCGTCGTTATGGCATTGAAAAACCGTACGAAAAACTGAAAGAGCTGACGCGCGGCAAACGCGTTGATGCTGAAGGGATGAAACAGTTTATCGACGGCCTGGCCCTGCCGGAAGACGAAAAAGTGCGTCTGAAAGCGATGACGCCGGCGAACTATATTGGCCGCGCGATTCAGATGGTCGATGACCTGAAATAATGGCTGATTCCCTCCCCTGAATGGGGAGGGAAATTCTCCTGCTTATTCCTTTTCCTGCCCCATCAACACTCCGCATACATCTTCTATACTCCTTAGTATTACGCGCTGTCAGCGACAACTTCGCTCATCAGGAAACCCAACATGCTTAGGGCTATCATTCCGCCGATTGCCGCAGTGCTGACTTTTATTGCCGGGATTTTCATTCTGAATGTGCAACTTTGGTATTCCGCCAAAATTGACAACATTGCAGGTGCCACTCACGCAGTCAAAAATATAAACCAGATTCTTGATGAGGCTAAGGCCGCCAGTAAAACAGGCATGGCTATTGCTGCATCGGGCTGTACCGTTGAGGGGCAGTATCAGTTAGGAATAACGGCGGTACTTAGCCCACACCTCAGAACGATTCTCATACTGAAAGAGGGTAAGGCATGGTGTACCTCACTGCCTGGTAACCGTCTTCTGTTGACTAACCTGGCCTCCCTCCCTGATACGCAGTTAACGCTGGTTCGCGCTAAAGATAATGTCCATCAGCATCCAGCGCTTGTTTATCGCGCAGACTCATCGGATGGGATAATTTTGGTTACCATCAGCGATTCTCATATTCATGATGCGCTGAACAGCACCGGAAAAAATGAGCAGCTCCGCATGATTGTCGGACAGCTCTCGCTCGGTCAGGATGGAGATGTACGCGAGGTGGGGAGCCATAATAATCGCGAAGACATTATTGAGGCCAAAATATATCCATTTTCTGTCCAGTACGCGTCCCCTGCCTTCTTCAGTCTGAAACGTATTTTCCGTCAGGGCGCTGGCGTCCTCATTTTCATTCTGCTGATTTCCTGTCTTGCTGGCTGGTCTCTCAATAAATATTTAAATAAAACGATAACCCCGGCGGATGCCCTACGACGCGCGATCAACAACGGTGAAATTATCCCCTATTACCAACCGGTGATGGATGGGCGAGATAACTCTATACGTGGTATCGAAGTCCTTGCGCGCTGGAAACATCCTGACGCTGGGTTTATTTCCCCTGCGGCTTTTATCCCGCTGGCGGAGAAATCCGGATTAATCATTCCGCTTACGCAGTCGCTTATGTGGCAGGTGGTGGCGCATATGAATGCCATCAGCAGCAAATTGCCGGAGGGCTTTCACGTCGGTATTAACTTCAGCGCCGCACACATCAACGCGGCCTCTTTCGTTGAGGATTGCCTGAAATACCAGGCGGGTTTTGTGAATAAAAAGTTGACGCTGGTGCTGGAAGTGACCGAGCGCGAACCGTTGCACGTGGATGAACAGCTCATCAGTAACCTCAACACGCTGCACGCGAATGGTTTTGCGATTGCACTGGACGATTTCGGCACCGGTTATTCCGGCCTCTCTTATTTGCACGATCTGAACATCGATTACATTAAAATCGATCAGAGTTTTGTCGGTCGCGTGAACGAAGATGAGGACTCCACAAAATTGCTCGATTGCGTACTTGACCTGGCGCGGAAACTCTCCTTAACGATTGTCGCCGAAGGTGTCGAAACGCAAACGCAGCTGAACTACCTCAACCGTAACAATATCAGCCTGCTGCAAGGTTACTATTTCTACAAGCCCGTTAAGTTTGTCGAGCTGGTAAAAATATTGCTGTCGAAGCCAAAAGAGAAAATTGAGCGCTATATTGAATCATAAAAAAAACGAATCAGGACAACGTCTTTTACTGGCCGGTGTTTAGTTTTAGTATAACCAGCCAGGGTTAAACTATTAACTTCAATAATGATATGGAGAAAAAACATGCGCGTACTCGTGGTAGAGGATAACGCCCTGTTACGTCACCATCTGAAGGTTCAGCTTCAGGAGCTGGGTCATCAGGTTGATGCGGCGGAAGACGCAAAGGAAGCGGATTACTATTTGGGCGAGCATCTGCCGGATATTGCCATTGTCGACCTCGGGTTGCCGGATGAAGACGGCCTTTCTCTGATTCGCCGCTGGCGCAGTCACGATATTTCGTTACCGGTTCTGGTACTGACTGCCCGCGAAGGCTGGCAGGATAAAGTCGAGGTGCTGAGTGCCGGGGCCGATGACTACGTCACCAAGCCGTTCCATATTGAAGAAGTGGCTGCGCGCATGCAGGCGCTGATGCGCCGGAACAGCGGCCATGCTTCACAGGTGATCTCCCTGCCGCCGTTCCAGGTGGATCTGTCACGTCGCGAACTGTCGATCAACGACGAAGTGATCAAGCTGACGGCGTTCGAATACACCATTATTGAAACGCTGATTCGCAATAACGGCAAAGTGGTAAGCAAAGATTCCCTGATGCTCCAGCTTTACCCCGACGCCGAACTGCGCGAGAGCCACACCATCGATGTGTTGATGGGGCGCCTGCGCAAGAAAATTCAGGCGCAATATCCGCATGACGTGATCAACACCGTCCGTGGCCAGGGCTATCTGTTCGAACTGCGCGGATGAACAAGCTATTGCGGCATATGCTGCCCCTCTCGCTGCGGGTTCGCTTCTTGCTGGCGACCGCAGCCGTGGTGATGGTGCTTTCTCTCGCTTACGGTATGGTGGCCCTGGTGGGTTACAGCGTCAGCTTCGACAAAACCACCTTCCGCCTGCTGCGCGGTGAAAGCAATCTGTTCTATACCTTTTCCAAATGGGAAGACGGCAAATTAACCGTCGACATGCCCGATAACCTCATTCGTCAAAGCCCGACGATGGCCATCATCTATGACACCAAAGGCAATCTGCTTTGGCAGCAGAAAGATGTTCCCTGGCTGAAAAACCGTATTCAGAAGGAGTGGCTGCGCGGTAACGGCTTCCATGAGATAGAAGCGGATATCAATTCCTCCAGCACCTTACTGACCGATAACCAGGAAGCGCAGGAACAGCTGAGTGAAATCCGCAAAGAAGATGATGACTCAGAGATGACGCACTCTGTTGCGGTCAACAGCTACCCGGCGACAAAGCTAATGCCCGCGCTGGTGATCGTGGTGATCGACACGATCCCTATCGAGCTTAAACGCTCTTATATGGTGTGGAGCTGGTTTATCTACGTGCTGGCAGCCAACCTGCTGCTGGTGGTTCCGCTGCTGTGGGTGGCGGCGCACTGGAGCCTGCGCCCGCTGGCGGCGTTGACGCGCGAAGTGCGCGAGCTTGAAGAGCATAACCGCGAAGCGTTAAACCCGGAAACGACCCGCGAGTTGACCGGCCTGGTGCGTAACCTGAATCGCCTGCTGAAAAGCGAACGCGAGCGTTATGATAAATATCGCACCACCCTCACCGACCTGACGCACAGCCTGAAAACGCCGCTGGCGGTGCTGCAAAGTTCTCTGCGCTCGCTGCGCAGTGAAAAAATCAGCGTCAGCGAAGCCGAACCCATTATGCTGGAACAAATTAGCCGCATCTCTCAGCAAATTGGCTATTACCTCAATCGCGCCAGTATGCGTACCGACAGTACTCTGTTGAGCCGCGAGCTTCACCCCGTCGCGCCAACTCTCGATAGTTTGATTTCCGCGTTGAATAAGGTGTATCAGCGTAAGGGCGTGAGCATTAGCCTCGACATTTCGCCGGAGATTAGCTTTGTCGGCGAGAAAAACGACTTCATGGAAGTGATGGGCAACGTGCTGGATAACGCCTGCAAATACTGCCTTGAGTTCGTGGAAGTGTCCGCGCATCAGGCCGACAATCAATTGCACGTGATTGTTGAAGATGATGGTCCGGGCATTCCGCAGGGTAAACGGGATCTGGTGTTCGATCGCGGCCAGCGTGCCGATACACTCAGGCCAGGCCAGGGTGTCGGACTGTCCGTCGCTCGCGATATTGTCGAGCAGTATGACGGGCAAATCATCACCGCCGACAGCCTGCTGGGCGGGGCAAAAATGGACGTGGTTTTTGGTCGCCAGAACCTGGAGCACCACGTCGGCTAAATCCGGTTTGCGCAGCAGGCAGGTTGCCGGATTACGTGTATAATCCGAGAAAACACCTGCTGCGGACATACTAATATGGATTATCACTTAACGCTCAACTGGCCCGACTTTATCGAACGCTACTGGCAGAAACGCCCGGTGGTCCTCAAACGCGGGTTTGCTAACTTTGTCGACCCTATTTCGCCGGATGAGCTGGCAGGCCTGGCGATGGAAAACGAAGTCGACAGCCGGCTGGTGAGCCATCTTGACGGAAAATGGCAGGTCAGCCACGGGCCGTTTGAAAGCTACGATCACCTCGATGAAACCAACTGGTCGTTGCTGGTTCAGGCGGTCGATCACTGGCACGAGCCCTCTGCGGCGCTGATGCGTCCCTTCCGCGCCCTGCCCGATTGGCGCATTGACGACTTGATGATTTCCTTCTCCGTACCGGGCGGCGGCGTTGGCCCGCATCTTGACCAGTACGACGTCTTCATTATTCAGGGTACCGGCCGCCGTCGCTGGCGCGTGGGCGAGAAAGTGCCGATGAAACAGCACTGCCCGCACCCTGATTTACTCCAGGTAGACCCTTTCGAAGGCATCATTGATGAAGAGCTCGAGCCAGGTGATATTCTGTACATCCCGCCAGGCTTCCCGCACGAAGGTTATTCGCTGGAAAACTCGTTGAACTACTCCGTGGGTTTCCGCGCGCCAAGCGGTCGCGAACTGTTTAGTGGTTTTGCCGATTACATCCTGCAACGCGAACTGGGCAGCCAGCGTTATACCGATCCGGACGTGCCTGCGCGCGCGCATCCGGCGGATATTCTGCCGCAGGAAGTCGACCGTCTGCGCGAAATGATGCAGGGGTTAATGAATCAGCCAGAGCAGTTCCAGCAATGGCTCGGCGAGTTTATCAGCCAGTCACGCCACGAGCTGGACGTCGCGCCGCCAGAGCCGCCGTATCAACCAGATGAAATTTACGACGCGCTGCAACAGGGCGATAAACTGGCGCGTTTAGGTGGGTTACGCGTGCTGAAAATCGGCGACGATGTTTTCGTTAACGGCGAAAAAATCGACTCACCTCATCGTCCGGCACTGAATGCGCTGGCAGGAAATATGGTGCTGGAAAGCGAACACTTCGGCGATGCGCTGGAAGACCCGTCATTCCTCGCGATGCTGGCCGCGCTGGTAAACAGCGGGTACTGGTTTTTTGAGGGGTGAGTGAGGCCCCTCACCCCGGCCCTCTCCCTCAGGGAGAGGGAGAAAACCCGCATTGAACGTAACTATGAGCTCAATCGGTCCCCTCTCCCAGTGGGAGAGGGTTAGGGTGAGGGGGAGACTTACCCCGCCCGCTTCGCCGTCAGCTCCGCGATACGCACAATCACCTGCACCGCTTTTTCCATCCCTTCCAGCGTCACAAACTCGTGTTTACCGTGATAGTTGTAGCCGCCGGTGAAGAGATTTGGGCATGGCAGCCCCATAAAGGAAAGCTGTGCGCCGTCGGTACCGCCGCGAATCGGTTTGAGATCCGGCTCGATATTGCAATCACGCATCGCCTGCTGAGCGATATCAATGATGTGCGGATGCTCCATCACCTTCTCGCGCATATTGTAATAGCTGTCTTCAATGATCAGCTCAATGTAGCAATCCGGATGCAGCCCTTTGCCGACCTTCTTGGCGATCTCCATCATTTTGCGTTTCCGCGCTTCGAACTGCTTACGGTCAAAATCGCGAATGATGTAGTGCATTTCCGCGCGATCAACGGAACCTTTCATCGTGTTGAGATGATAAAAGCCTTCGTAACCGTCTGTTTTTTCTGGGCTCTCATCAGCGGGCACTTCCGCATGAATGCGCGCGGCCAGCGACAGCGCATTGACCATCACCCCTTTCGCGGTACCCGGATGCACATTGTTGCCGACTATCTTGATAATCACCGATGCGGCGTTGAAGTTTTCATACTCCAGTTCACCCACACCGCCGCCATCCACGGTATAAGCCCAGCGGGCATCAAAGGCTTCCACATCAAAGTGCTTTGCGCCCTTGCCCACTTCTTCGTCTGGCGTAAACGCCACGCGGATATCGCCGTGAGGAATGTTTTTCTCTTTCAGTACCGCCAGCGCGGTCATGATTTCTGCGATGCCCGCTTTATCATCTGCGCCGAGCAGCGTTTTGCCGTCAGTGGTGATAAGCGTCTGGCCCAGCAGTTGATGCAGCACCGGGAACATCACTGGCGAAAGCACTTCATCGCCGATACCCAGCGCAATGTCGCCGCCGCGATAGTTTTCCACGATTTGTGGATTGACGTTTTTACCGCTGAAATCGGGTGCGGTATCGACGTGTGAAATAAAGCCTACCGCTGGAATATCGCCGTCGATATTCGCAGGCAACGTGCCCATCACGGTGCCTTTTTCGCTCAGAGTGACATTCACCAGCCCCATTGCTTCAAGCTGTTCTTTGAGCAGATGCAACAGTTTCCACTGCCCCTCTGTACTCGGCACCTGACGCACGCCGGGCTTAGATTGCGTGTCCAGAGAAACATACTGTAAAAAACGCTCAAGTAATTTATCCATGCAGTCACCCTCACTTTTTGTGACAACATTATCAATAAGCGGGAAAACACAAATATTGCGTCAGGTCACTTTTACCCCGGCAAAGCCCATTTTTTTTCGCTAAATCATTTACAGGCTTAAAGATAGCTCATCTGTATGCATAGAGGATTGGCGATTTAACACGATTGCCGTAGAATGCCAGGCCTTAATATGTGTCAGGCCTCTATACGTCTAAAGGTGGTTAACCACAAACCCCGCATCGGTAAGCCATCCGGTGCGTCTGAATGGGACAGAGTAAAAAATTGAATACACAATCGCGTTCGCTTTCACCGCTGGTGCAATTGGCGGGAATTCGCAAAGGCTTCGATGGTAAAACGGTCATCTCCGATCTGAACCTGACCATCAATAACGGCGAGTTCCTCACGCTGCTTGGGCCCTCTGGCTGCGGTAAAACAACCGTCCTTCGTCTTATTGCGGGTCTTGAAAATGTAGACTCTGGGACGATTCACTTGGAAAATCAGGATATTACTAACGTTCCGGCCGAAGATCGCCACGTTAACACCGTTTTCCAGAGCTATGCGCTTTTTCCGCACATGTCCGTCTTCGAAAACGTGGCATTTGGTCTGCGCATGCAGAAAACCCCTGCCGATCAAATTACCCCTCGTGTAACCGACGCGCTGCGTATGGTGCAACTGGAAGAGTTCGCTGAGCGCAAACCGCATCAGCTCTCCGGCGGTCAGCAGCAGCGCGTGGCGATTGCCCGTGCGGTGGTCAATAAACCGAGCCTGCTGTTGCTGGATGAATCGCTCTCTGCGCTCGACTACAAGCTGCGTAAGCAGATGCAGAACGAACTCAAAGCGTTGCAGCGAAAGCTGGGTATCACCTTTGTCTTTGTCACCCACGATCAGGAAGAAGCGCTCACCATGTCGGACCGCATCGTGGTGATGCGCGACGGACGTATCGAGCAGGACGGCACCCCGCGTGAAATTTACGAAGAGCCGAAAAACCTGTTTGTCGCCAGTTTTATTGGCGAGATCAATATTTTCGACGCGACCGTGATTGAGCGTCTGGATGAACGCCGGGTACGTGCCAACGTCGAGGGCCGCGAGTGCAATATTGACGTCAATTTCCCGGTGACGCCCGGCCAGAAACTGAATGTGCTGCTGCGCCCGGAAGATCTGCGCGTCGATGAAATCAACCACAACGATCACATTGAAGGCCTGATTGGCTACGTGCGTGAGCGCAACTATAAGGGCATGACGCTGGAGTCGGTCGTCGAGCTGGAAAATGGCAAGATGGTGCTGGTCAGCGAATTCTTTAATGAAGATGACCCGGACTTTGACCATTCGCTCGATCAAAAAATGGCTATCAACTGGGTAGAAAGCTGGGAGGTCGTACTGGCTGATGAAGAACACAAGTAAGTTCCAGAATGTGGTGATTGCCACAATCGTCGGTTGGCTTGTGTTATTTGTCTTTCTGCCCAACCTGATGATCATCGGTACCAGCTTTTTGACCCGCGACGACGCCAGTTTCGTCAAAATGGTCTTTACGCTGGATAACTACGCGCGCCTGCTCGACCCGCTGTACTTCGAGGTGCTGCTGCACTCGCTGAACATGGCGCTCATTGCTACGCTCGCCTGCCTGGTGCTGGGCTATCCCTTCGCCTGGTTTCTGGCAAAGCTGCCGCACAAGGTGCGCCCGCTGCTGCTGTTTCTGCTGATCGTTCCCTTCTGGACTAACTCGTTGATTCGTATCTACGGGCTGAAAATTTTCCTCAGCACCAAAGGCTATCTGAACGAGTTTTTGCTGTGGCTGGGCGTTATCGACACGCCGATTCGCATCATGTTCACGCCGAGCGCGGTCATCATCGGCCTGGTCTATATCCTGCTGCCGTTTATGGTGATGCCGCTCTACTCCAGCATCGAAAAACTCGATAAACCCTTGCTGGAAGCGGCGAAGGATCTGGGGGCCAATAAGCTGCAAACGTTCATACGCATAATCATTCCGTTGACGATGCCAGGCATTATCGCAGGTTGTCTGCTGGTCATGCTGCCCGCGATGGGCCTGTTCTACGTCTCTGACCTGATGGGCGGCGCGAAAAACCTGCTCATTGGTAACGTCATTAAGAGCCAGTTCCTCAATATTCGCGACTGGCCGTTCGGTGCGGCCACCAGCATTACATTGACGGTAGTGATGGGTCTGATGCTGCTCGTTTACTGGCGCGCCTCGCGTCTGCTGAATAAAAAGGTGGAGCTGGAATGATCGGTAAACTGCTGCGCGGCGGTTTTATGACCGCCATTTACGCTTATCTCTACATCCCGATTGTTATTTTAATCGTGAACTCCTTTAACAGCTCGCGTTTCGGGATTAACTGGCAGGGTTTTACCACCAACTGGTATAGCCTGCTGATGAACAACGATAGCCTGTTACAGGCCGCTCAGCACTCGCTGACGATGGCTATCTTCTCGGCAACCTTTGCCACACTTATTGGTTCGCTGACGGCGGTGGCACTCTATCGCTACCGTTTTCGCGGCAAACCGTTTGTCAGCGGCATGTTGTTCGTGGTGATGATGTCACCGGACATCGTGATGGCCATCTCGCTACTGGTGCTGTTTATGTTGCTGGGGATCCAGCTCGGCTTCTGGTCGCTGCTGTTCTCGCATATCACCTTCTGCCTGCCGTTTGTGGTGGTCACCGTCTACTCGCGCCTGAAAGGGTTTGATGTGCGGATGCTGGAAGCAGCAAAAGATTTGGGTGCCAGCGAACTCACTATTTTACGAAAAATCATACTACCGCTGGCGATGCCTGCGGTGGCCGCCGGTTGGCTGTTGAGCTTTACGCTCTCAATGGATGATGTGGTCGTGTCCTCATTTGTTACCGGGCCGGGCTATGAGATTTTACCGCTAAAAATTTACTCAATGGTTAAAGTCGGCGTTTCACCGGAAGTGAATGCGCTGGCGACGATTTTGCTGGTGCTATCACTGATACTGGTCATTGCCAGCCAGCTTATTGCTCGCGATAAAACGAAAGGTCTGGCGCGCCAGGCATAATGGGAGTTGGCCTGAATTCAGGCTAATCAACACAGCAGCCTTTCGGGGCTCAATCAGGGGACGTTAAATGAAAAAATGGTCACGCCACCTGCTCGCAGCGGGTGCTTTAGCACTGGGAATGAGCGCCGCTCATGCTGATGACACGAAAACACTCTACTTCTACAACTGGACGGAATATGTTCCACCGGGGCTGTTAGAACAGTTCACCAAAGAGACGGGTATCAAGGTTATCTATTCGACCTATGAATCGAATGAAACCATGTACGCTAAGCTTAAAACCTACAAAGACGGCGCCTATGACCTGGTGGTGCCTTCCACCTATTACGTCGATAAAATGCGCAAAGAGGGCATGATCCAGAAGATCGATAAAACGAAGTTAACCAACTTCGGCAACCTCGACCCGGAAATGCTCAATAAACCGTTCGACCCGAACAATGATTACTCCATCCCGTATATCTGGGGGGCGACCGCTATCGGCGTGAACAGCGACAGTATCGATCCGAAAAGCATCACCAGCTGGGCCGATCTGTGGAAGCCGGAGTACAAAAACAGCCTGCTTTTAACGGACGATGCGCGCGAAGTGTTCCAGATGGCGCTGCGCAAGCTGGGTTATTCCGGCAATACCACTGACCCGAAAGAGATTGAAGCCGCCTATAACGAGCTGAAAAAACTGATGCCGAACGTGGCCGCGTTCAACTCTGATAACCCGGCCAACCCGTATATGGAAGGCGAAGTGAACCTGGGTATGGTGTGGAACGGCTCGGCGTGGGTCGCGCGTCAGAACGGTACGCCGCTGGAGGTCGTGTGGCCGAAAGAAGGCGGCATCTTCTGGATGGATAGTCTCTCTATTCCAGCAAATGCCAAAAACAAAGAAGGCGCACTGAAACTCATCAACTTCCTGCTGCGCCCGGAAGTGGCAAAACAGGTCGCGGAAACCATCGGCTACCCAACGCCAAACCTCGCGGCGCGTAAGCTGCTGAGTCCGGACGTGGCTAACGATAAATCACTCTACCCTGACGCTGATACCATCAACAAAGGCGAATGGCAGAATGACGTTGGCGCGGCCAGCGCGATTTATGAAGAGTATTATCAGAAGTTGAAGGCAGGACGGTAATTTGCCACAGTGCCGGAGGATGCCTCCGGCACGTTTATTTTTGCGTCAGCTGCCGCGGCCAAAAATACTGCACATTAAATTCATAGCTATTATTATAAAGAATAGAATAATCGAGAATTACATGGTGGATATCCACCGCCTGCGTCTCCATACGGATGACCGGATCTTTAACGCTAATATTTAATATCCGCGCCACTTCCTGATTTGCCAGCTCAGTCGAGAACGTTTCAAACGATCCTGATATCGTTATCCCACACACGCGTTCAAAAAAATCAAATTTTGATTTATTCATATCGCTGATTGTTAGCTGCGGGAAACGCGTCACCGAAAGCCAGGTGTTCTCCAGTTGCATCGGAATATTGTCAATCAGGCGTATTCGTTTCACCTGATAAACCCACTCGCCGGACGGAATTTTCAATTTTGCCGCTATGTCCTCCGTGGCGGGCAACGCTTCAAACTTCAACACCCGACTGGTGGATGGCTTACCGTGCAGGCGCGCAATTTCACTAAAGCCCATAGAGGTGTTGACCTGGGGCACAAATTTTTTATAACACAGAAAGCTCCCCGCGCCCTTACGCGTCTCGATGACGCCCTCTGCGGCCAGTTCCGCCAGCGCTTTGCGGATGGTATTGCGCGATACATTCCAGCGTTGCGCCAGTTGATATTCAGGAGGTAAAGGTTCGCCCATAGAAATATTATTACTGGTGATTAATTCCCGAATTGCATTAACGATGTTTTTATAAATCATCTTGTTCTCAATCCTGAAAGGAACAACTTTCAAACATCTTAAATTCAGTCATATCAATAAACTACTTTTTTTTCGACTGAAACAACCGTTAGATGTTCATATTCTGCCTAAGAGTAGAACAGGTTGCCATGATTAAAGATTGATACGCTTAACACATTCCCACACAAATAATCACAAAAATAACGGCAACTTTGGCCAATTAAATATATTTACCATGAATAAATTTGAGAAAGCTTTTCAGAAACTAGATCCCGTTATTGCCGCTCTGGGTCGCAGCCCATGGTTGCAAACCATCTCTGTATCAATGGTTTCCACCATCGCCATTACGCTCATCGGCTCGATTAGCGTATTGCTTATCGTTTTCCCCATCGATAGCGTGCATCAATTCTTTGTCGCGACGAAGATGATCCCGGTTTTCAGCGGCGTCGCCACCTGCACCCTGGGCATCTTAGCCATCTATGTCACCTTCTTTATGGCGCGCCATCTGGTAAGCCATTATGACGTCGATATTGATGGTTCTCTCTGCGGCATTGCATCCGTGATGGCCTTTTTGATTGTCACGCCGCTGGCGGACGCCGAAGGAAATATCGCGTCCATTCCTTTGACCTGGCTCGGCGTGCAGGGCGTTTTCTCGGCCATGCTGATAGGCCTTGGCGTCGGGCGTTTGTTCATCTTTGTGGTACAGCGCGGCTGGACGATAAAAATGCCGAAAGGCGTTCCACCCATGATTAGCCGTGTCTTCCAGGGACTACTGCCGTTTCTGACCGTTGGTCTGGTGGCGCTGCTTATCAACCGTGCCTTTATGGACACGCCCTGGGGCAGTTTTCACCAGTGTATCTACACGCTGATTCAGCAACCGCTGAAAGGGCTGGGCGGAAGCCTGCTGGCATTCCTGCTGGTGACGCTTATCATGCAGATCTTCTGGTTTTTGGGTATCCATGGCACCAACGTCGTTTTACCGCTGGTGACGCCCATCTGGCTGGCAATGGATCTTGAAAACCTCGCTGCCTGGCAGAACGGTCAGGAATTGCCTAACGTGCTGGGACTGGCATTCTTTAATATCGTCACCTGGAGCGGCCTGGCGCTGGGGCTGGTATTGCTGATGTGCCTGTCGCGCAGTAAGCAATTTAAACAGGTCGGTCGCCTGGCACTGACGCCTGCCCTGTTTGGCATTACCGAACCGGTGATCTTCGGTACGCCGCTGGTGATGAACTATCACCTGATGGTGCCTTTTATCACCAATAACGCGATTGCGATAACCCTTTCCTGGGCGCTGATCAAAATGGGGCTGGTCGCCAAAATTGTCGGCGCGCAAACCATTTTTGGCCTGCCGCTGGGCTTCTTTGCCTCCATTGGCGGCGCGACCTCTATTATTCTGCTGCATCTGTTTTTACAGCTGATTCTCTCTCCGTTGCTGTGGTTCCCGTGGTTTAAGCTGGCGGAAAAAGAGGCGCTGAAGCGCGAAGCTGAGGAAACCCACTGATGAGCAGAATCACGACGCTTCTGGCGCAGATGACGCTGGAGGAGAAAGTCGGCCAGCTGGTACAGCTTTCCGGTGAGTTTTTCGTCGATGAACCTCAACTTACCGTTGGCCCAAAAGCGAAGCTCGGCATCAGCCAGCAACAGGTTCAGTGCGCCGGTTCAGTATTGAACGTGTCTGGCGCGAAAAAAACGCGTCATATTCAGGAACAGCATCTGCAAAACAGCCGCCTGAAAATCCCGCTGCTGTTTATGGCGGATATCGTTTACGGCTATCGCACGGTTTTCCCCATTCCGCTGGCGCTGGGCTGTAGCTGGTCGCCCGCGCTGATCGAGCGTTGCTGTCAGGTAGCGGCAAAAGAAGCGGTCAGCGCGGGCAGCCATGTGACCTTTGCGCCCATGGCTGACCTGGTGCGCGATGCCCGCTGGGGCCGCTGTATGGAATCGACGGGCGAAGATTCACTGCTTAACAGTCGGATAGTCAGCGCCTGTGTGCGCGGTTTCCAGCATAACCTGGAACACGGTGAAGGGCTGGCGGCCTGTGTGAAGCATTTCGCCGGGTATGGCGCGCCTGTCGCCGGGCGCGATTACAATACCGTTGAGCTGTCGCGGCAGTCGCTTTTCGAAGATTATCTCCCGCCCTATCTTGCCGCAGTTCAGGCAGGATGTAAGTTGGTGATGACGGCATTTAATACGCTCGACGGCATTCCCGCCACTGCCAATCGCTGGCTGCTCAACACCCTCCTGCGCGAGCGCTGGCATTTTGACGGCGTGACTATCGCCGACTATGCCGCCGTGAAGGAACTCATTCCTCACGGTGTGGCAGAGGATGAGCGCCATGCCAGCCAGTTGGCCTTTAACGCCGGGCTCGATATCGACATGAAATCGCCCTGCTATGTCAATCATCTGCCCGCGCTGGTTAAAGCAGGTGTGATATCCGAAGACGCGTTGGATCAGGCCGTGACGCGCGTGCTGCAACTGAAAGAAACGCTGGGATTGTTTGACGACCCGTTTCGCGGCGCGTCGGAAGAAAAAGAACGGGCATGGTTTTATCACCCGGATCATCTGGCGCTGGCGCGGGAAACCGCGGCCCGCAGTCTGGTGCTGTTAAAAAACGATAATGCCCTGCTTCCGCTGAAACCGGGCACAAAAGTCGCCCTGATTGGCCCCTATGCCGATAACCCGGATATTATCGGCCTGTGGGCGGTCTACGGCGAGACGACCCACAGCGTCACCCTCAAACAGGCGCTGGATGAAGTGCTCGCGCCGGATGACCTGCTGACCACGCAAGGCTGCGATCTGCTGCTTAATTACGATTTTCTCGGTGAATTTGGCGCGACCACGCAGGTTGATGCGCAATCCTGCATGAGCGAAGAACAACGGCAAACCGAGCAGGCGCGCGCGTTGCAGTATGCGCGTGAGGCTGATGTGGTGCTGCTGGCAATGGGCGAGCATATGATGCAGAGCGGGGAAGCCGCAAGCCGCACCGATATCCATCTGCCGCATCATCAGGTGGAGTTTATTCAGGCGATCGCGCGGGTGGCGAAGAAAACGGTGCTGATTCTTTTCAACGGTCGCCCGCTGGTATTGAGTGATGTGGTGGAACATGCTGATGCCGTTATCGAGGCGTGGTTTCCCGGCAGCGAAGGCGGGCACGCGATAGCCGATGTGCTTTACGGCAAGCGCAATCCGAGCGGGCGTCTGGCAATGAGCTTCCCCCGCGCAAACGGCCAGGTGCCGATTTATTACAATACGCTTGCCACCGGAAGACCGGCGGATAAATCCGATCACAGCCCTCGGTTTATTTCGAAATACCTCGATTGCCCCACTACGCCGCTCTTCCCGTTTGGCTTCGGGCTCTCGTGGCATCGTGTTGAGCTCAGCGAGTTAACCCTCGCTGCGCAATTTGTCGCTGGCGAAACGCTGACGGTAGGCCTGACGGTGCGTAATCTGACGCCACACGCCGGCGTCGAGACGATTCAACTCTATCTCCAGGACTGCGTTGCCAGCGTCGCGCGCCCGATAATGATGTTGAAAGAGTTTCAGCAGGTGGCGTTAAACGCTTATGAAACGCGGCGCGTCATATTCGCCGTGAACGAGGAGATGCTGGGGTTCTGTAACGCCGAGGGCGAGAACGTCATCGAGGCAGGCAGATTCAACATTTTCGTGGGCACCAGCAGCGTTGATGTGCTGGAGGGGGAATTTATCTATCGTGCAGGTTAAACCACTGGCACCCGGCAAACATCGCCGGGTGCACAGAATTACATTTTTTGCAGCAGTTGCTCGACGAATTCGGGCACTACTTCACTCGCCAGCCCGTAGTACTTCTCTTCAAACTCGCTGCCCACCTGGCTTGGTTCGAGGTTGAGCTCCACGGTTTTCGCGCCGTGCAGTTTGGCTTCATGCACAAAACCTGCCGCCGGATAGACGTGGCCGGAGGTCCCGATGGCGATAAAAATGTCGGCCATAGAGAGCGCCAGATAGATGTGGTCCATCTCGAACGGCATCTCACCAAACCAGACGATATGCGGGCGCAACGGCGCCGGGAACTGACAGCAGTGACATTTATCGTCCGGCGTCACATCGTCTGTCCAGTCCAGCACTTGTCCGCTCTGCGTGCAGCGCACTTTGAGCAGTTCGCCGTGCATATGCAGCACATTTTTGCTGCCTGCACGCTCATGCAGGTTATCGATATTTTGCGTCACCAGCATAAAATTATCGCCCAGCGCCTCTTCCAGCCTGGCCAGCGCAATATGCGCGGCATTCGGCTGGATTTCCGGCTGCTGAAGCTGCCTGCGGCGCGCGTTGTAAAACGCCTGAACCAGCGCCGGATCGCGCTGGAACCCTTCAGGCGTCGCGACATCCTCAACCCGATGCTCTTCCCACAGTCCATCAGCCGCGCGAAACGTGCGAATACCCGATTCAGCCGAAATACCGGCACCCGTTAGCACAAGAACTCTTGGTTTATCCATATGCTCTGGTATCACCCTGTCAGTGAAAAAAATCCGCTGGCGCAGACGCTGGCGCAGCTGACGTTTATTCCGACGAAAACGGCTCAATCGATGTAAGCGGCGCGACTGCATATCTACTCCATGTATTAGTTTGTGAGATGAAGGAAGGCAGCGCCGCGCATTCCTCCCGCGTCACCGTGTCGCGCGCGTTCTATGCGCGGTACGGCAGCGACGGGAAGTAAATGGCGCGGCAGGCGCTGCGCTAGCCCATCTGTGATAGCTGAAAAGTTTGATAACCCGCCACCGAGGACCACTAAATCGGGGTCCACGATAGTTAAAATATTGCCCAGGCACACCGCCAGGAGGTCCAGATAGCGCTCAACGTGTTCGCGCGCCTGCGTGTCGCCCTGCTCCCACAATGCGACAATCTCCGGAGAGGTGCGTTGCTGGTGATAAAAATGTGTATAAAGCCAGGCAAATCCGCGCCCGGAAAGGTAATTTTCGATGCAGCCCAGTTGCCCGCAGCCGCAGCGCGTTAACGGAAAATCACGCCCCACCACCTCTAACGCATCCACCGGCAAGCGGATGTGTCCGAACTCTCCGGTAATGTAACGATGGCCGGTAATCGATTTGCCGTTCTGCACAATGCCGCCACCGACGCCGGTGCCGAGAATTAACCCCATCACCAACGGGTATTGGGTGAATTCATCGTCCCACGCTTCTGAGATTGCGAAGCAGTTGGCGTCGTTATCGAGACGGACATCGCGCTCCAGCAAGCGGCTTAAGTCTGCGCGCAGCGGTTTGCCGGTAGCAGCAGGCACGTTGGCCGCATACAGTGTACCGTCTTCGGTTTCCGGCATGCCTGGAATACCAATACCCACGGTTCCCTGACAGTTGAAGCGCGCATCGGCTTGCGCCACCAGCCCGCAAACGGCGTCAAGAAACGCGTCATAACTCTCTTTCGGCGTCGCGACACGCGTTTCCCAGACTAGCTGTCGCTTCGTATCGAACACGCCGAGTGCAATTTTGCTGCCGCCAATATCAAATCCATAATGCATCATCGTAAATTCCTCTTACTGACGCGCACAGCGGCAAAACTGCACCGTCAGGACGTTAAATTACTGGCCACTCAGCACCCTCGCCGGGTCGATACGGCTGGCGCGGCGAGCCGGATACCAGCTCGCCAGCAAACTCAGCAACAGTGCGGTGACCAGCACATAAAAGACATCCAGCCAGTGAAGTTCAGACGGCAGGAAGTCAATAAAATAGATATCGCCAGACAAAAATTTATGGCGAGTAACACCTTCAATCCACTTCATAATCGGCGTCAGATTCAGCGCACACAGCACGCCAATCACCACACCGAGCAGGCTGCCTAACAGGCCAGCGAGTAAACCATACCACACGAAAATTGCGCGGATCAGCCCGTCTTTTGCGCCCAATGTGCGCAGTACCGCAATATCGCTACTTTTATCTTTCACCGCCATCACCAGTGTTGAGACGATGTTGAAGCAGGCCACGCCGATCACCAGCACCATCGCCAGATACATAATCGCGCGGATCATCTGGATATCGCGGTACATATAGCCGTAGGTGCCAATCCAGCTCTGAATAGTGACATAGCTGTTGGTCACTTCGCCTGCGGAACGGACCAGTTTATTGGCGTTGAAGACGTCGTTTACTTTAATCGCGATGCCCGTGACACTGTCACCCATTTCCAGATACTGCTGCGCATCCTGCAATGGAATCATGGCAAAGCTATGATCGAGCTGGCCGCTAAGCTGCAAAATGCCGGAAACATGCAAACGAATGCGTTTGGGTTGCAGCAGCTTGTGTTCCGCATTGGCGTTCGGGATCATGATGGTCAGCCAGTCACCCTGCTTCACCTTCAGCGCATCCGCCACACCTTTGCCGATAATGATTTGCTGACCGCCCGCCTTAAAGTCGCTCCAGCTTTCGCCCTGCACAAATTTCGGCAACGCGCTTAAACGGCTTTCCTGCGCAGGATCGACACCTTTCACCTGAATCGCGCGCATATTGCTGCCGCTTTCGACCAGCCCGGTGAAGGTGATGTAAGGCGCCGCAGCCGCGATACCGTTCACTTTTTCAACCTGTGGCAGAATGGTGCGCCAGTTGGTCCACGGCTGGTTTACCGCTTCAATTTGCCCGTGCGGTACTACGGCAAGTACGCGGTTGTTCAGCTCGCGTTCAAAACCGTTCATCGCGCTTAAGCCGAGGATCAATACTGCGACGCCCAGCGCGATACCGACGGTGGAAATCACGGAGATCAGCGACACCATGCCGCTGCGGCGACGCCCGCGGCTAAAGCGCAGGCCAATCAGAAGGGAGAGTGACGGGGCCATCAATCTGCTCCCATCAGGGAGAGTTGATCGGTAAGACGGCCATCGCGCATCTCAAGCTGGCGGCCCATGCGTTTCGCCAGTTGCAGGTCATGGGTGACAACCAGGAACGCGGTGCCCTGGGACTGGTTCAGTTCACCCAGCAGTTTAAAAATGCTGTCAGCGTTTTTAGCATCCAGGTTGCCGGTCGGTTCATCCGCCAGCACCAGACGCGGGTTGTTGACCAGCGCACGGGCAATTGCCACGCGCTGGCGTTCGCCGCCGGAGAGTTCCGACGGGCGATGGCGGGCACGATGCCCAAGCCCAACGGCGTTCAGCATCTCTAATGCGCGCGCATTGATTTCCGCCGGTTTCTTCTTGCCGATAAGCAGTGGCATTGCCACATTTTCCAGCGCGGTGAAATCGGGCAGCAGGTGGTGGAACTGATAGATAAAGCCGAGTTTCTGGTTACGCAGTTCAGCTTTCGCCGCCGAAGAGAGCTTGCTCATTGGCTGACCACTAAAAATAACGTCGCCGGAGGTCGGTGTATCAAGCCCGCCCAGCAGGTGCAACAGCGTACTTTTACCGGAGCCGGAGCTACCGACAATCGCCATCATCTCGCCTTCGCCCACGTTAAAGCTCACATTGTGCAGCACGTCGGTTTGCACAGAGCCTTCCTGATAGCGTTTGCACAGGTTGTCGCATTGCAACAGGATCTTATTCATAACGTAAAGCCTCAGCGGGTTGAGTGGCGGCAGCGCGCCAGGAAGGATAAAGCGTAGAGAGTAACGCCAGCGCCATCGCCACCAGCGCAATCACGATAACCTGCAATGGGTCGATAGCTACCGGCAGCGCCGCGCCATCGAGAAACGCGCCGATTATCGGCATTAAATTGTTAAGTTGACTGGCGAGCAACACGCCGAGTACGGCACCAAGCAGTGCACCTATCACGCCTGCGCTCGCGCCCTGGACCATAAAGACCATCAGAATTTGACGTGGTGTCAGCCCCTGGGTTTGCAGAATGGCGACTTCGCCCTGCTTCTCCATCACCATCAGACCCAGCGAGGTGATGATATTGAAGGCTGCTACCGCGATGATCAGGCTCAACAACAGCCCCATCATGTTTTTTTCCATGCGCACGGCCTGGAACAACTCGCCTTTACGCTCGCGCCAGTCCTGCCATTTGGTGCCTTCCGGCAGCGTTTGCTGGCTGAGGGTATCGACCTGCAACGGTTTATCGAGCCACAGACGCCAGCCAGTGATATTCCCCGCCGGATAGCGCATTAAGCGCGAAGCATCCTGAATGTTGACCAGCATTTGATAACCATCGACTTCGCTGCTTGCGGCGAAGGTGCCGATGACATTAAACAGGCGCTGGCTCGGAACGCGGCCCATCGGCGTAAACTGGCTGGCCGACGGCACCATCACGCGCAGCTGATCGCCACGGTTAACGCCCAGTTGCCCCGCCAGCTGTTCACCGAGAATGACGTTATATTTGCCCGCTTCCAGCGCACTCTGTTTGACGTTAACCAGATATGGCGTCAGCGGATCTTTCTGGGCGGGATCAACACCCAGCATCACGCCAACCGAGACGTTGCGCGCGCTTTGCAGCACCACATCGCCGGTGGTTAACGGCGCAACGCGCGTGACGCCTTGCAGCTTGATGTCTTTCTCAGGCAGCGTTTGAGGATTGAGCGAACCGTTTTCAGCGCTCAGGATGGCCTGAGGCATCAGCCCCAGAATGTTGTTTTGCAGCTCGCGTTCAAAGCCGTTCATCACCGAAAGTACGGTAACCAGCGCCATTACGCCAAGCGTAATGCCGATTGTCGACAGCCAGGAAACAAAGCGACCGAAACGGTCCGCTGCGCGCCCACGCATATAACGCAGGCCAATGAATAGTGCGACAGGTTGATACATGTAATCCGTCTTTGCTGATAGCAGAGGCATGAGTATATAAGCGAAAGCAAAGAGCGTAAATGAGTGAAACAGTAAGTTTTCGTCATCGCCGGGTTAAAATATTCCTAAAAATCAAGCAAATGATTTCAGATTCGCAGATAAAACAGGCGATTGATTTGCGCAATAACGTGGAAAACGATACCTGGTTGTTACCTGATCCTTTTCTGAAAATGGTCTGAATACAGACTGTTACCCATTACATCCCTTTTTACGGCCTTCAGGATAACGCTTTATTTTATGGCAACGAAGGCACGGCGACATGCAACAAAAAACATTATGGATCAACCAGATAAAAGGGCTATGCATCTGCCTGGTGGTGGTGTATCACTCGGTGATTACCTTCTATCCGCACCTCTATGCGTTCCAGCATCCCTGGTCAGAGACACTCTCGAAATGCTGGATCTACTTTAATTTATACCTTGCCCCGTTCCGCATGCCGGTCTTCTTCTTCATCTCGGGCTTTCTCATTAAGCGCTATGTCGCCGAAGTACCGTGGAAAGGTTGCGTAGATAAACGCATCTGGCATATTGTCTATGTGCTGGCGCTGTGGGGGCTGTTGCAGTGGCTGGCACTGCGCCAGCTAAACGGCTGGCTGGCGCCTGAACGCGACCTCGGTAATGCCGCCAACGCAGCCTACGCTGATAACCCCGGCGAGTTTTTGTATGGCATGCTCACCGCCAGCACCAGCCTGTGGTATCTCTACGCGCTGGTCGTCTATTTCGTGTTCTGCAAACTGTTTGTGCGCGCGAAGGCGCCGCTACTTGTCGCGTTAGCCGTCCTCAGCGTGGCAATCAACTACCTGCCGCTACCGTGGTGGGGAATGAACAGCGTGCTGCGTAACGTTATCTATTATGCGCTGGGCGCGTGGTACGGTACGGCGGTGATGACCTGGCTGACGACAGCGCTGCCGCGCAAGGCGTTTGTTCCGCTTCTGATTTTCGCACTTGCCGCCGTGGCGCTCTACTTCAAAGGTATTCCGCTGCTGATGGCGCTGCTGTCGATTTTCGTCATCATGAAGCTGTTCTGGCGAGCCAGTCACGTTATTCAACCGAGCGAAAATAACTGGCTGAACGTCGTGGGTTCAAACACCATCGCCATCTACACCACGCACCGTATTCTGGTCGAAGGCGCAAGCCTGGTACTCATCAAACAGGTAAACGGGCATGCGCTCACGGCGACCAGCGAACTGGCATTGCTGCTGACTTACCCGCTGCTAAGCCTTTTCGTGTGCACACTGTTTGGTCTTTTAGTGCGTCAGATTTCACGCCGCCTGACGGACGATCTGCTGTTTAGCCCGCCGGCAAAACGCGCGCTGGCGGCGTCCTGACCCCACGCGCCAGGCTTCCGGGCCTGGCGTTTTCCCTCCTCGATTTTCCGCAGTTGCACTCCCGCCGCCATCACGGATAATAAGCGTAATAAATTGATATTTTTACCGTGTCACTTTGCGGTTTCTGGAGAACGTGCCCCGCTATGCCTGAACTAGCCCGTTACGCCCTACCCACCAAAGCTGGCGATCAGCGTCAACTGGGGGAATTGACCGGTGCGGCCTGCGCCACCCTGGTCGCGGAGATTTCCGAACGTCATGCCGGCCCGGTTATCCTGATTGCGCCGGATATGCAGAATGCCCTGCGACTGCACGATGAAATCAGCCAATTTACCGATAATCTGGTGATGAACCTCGCCGACTGGGAAACGCTGCCGTACGACAGTTTCTCGCCGCACCAGGACATTATTTCGTCCCGTCTTTCAACGCTTTATCAGTTGCCGATGATGCAGCGCGGCGTGTTGATAGTGCCCGTAAGCACACTGATGCAGCGCGTTTGCCCGCACAGTTATCTGCACGGCCACGCATTGATGATGAAAAAAGGCCAGCGTCTGTCACGCGATGCCTTGCGTGCGCAACTGGACAGCGCGGGTTATCGTCACGTGGATCAGGTCATGGAGCACGGCGAGTACGCCACGCGTGGCGCGCTGCTCGATCTCTTCCCGATGGGCAGCGAGCAGCCGTATCGTCTCGATTTCTTCGATGATGAAATTGACAGCCTGCGCGTGTTCGACCCGGACAGCCAGCGCACGCTGGAAGAAGTCGATTCCATTAATCTTCTGCCTGCACACGAATTCCCGACGGATAAGACCGCCATCGAACTGTTCCGCAGCCAGTGGCGCGATAAATTCGATGTGAAGCGCGATGCCGAGCATATCTATCAACAGGTGAGTAAAGGTACGCTGCCAGCGGGGATCGAGTACTGGCAGCCGCTGTTCTTTAGCGAGCCGTTGCCGCCGCTGTTCAGCTATTTCCCGGCCAATACGCTGCTGGTGAATACCGGTGACCTCGACGCCAGCGCTACGCGCTTCCAGGCTGATGCACAGGCGCGCTTCGAGAATCGCGGCGTTGACCCGATGCGCCCTTTACTGGAGCCCGAACTGCTGTGGCTGCGCCCGGACGAGCTCAACGGTGAGCTAAAAAAATGGCCGCGCATTCAGCTTAAAACAGAGCATCTGGCAGAGAAAGCCGCCAATACTAACCTCGGCTTCCAGCCGCTGCCCGAGCTGGCGATTCAGGCGCAAAATAAAGCGCCGCTGGATAACCTGCGCCGCTTCCTGGAATCGTTCACCGGCCCGGTGATTTTCTCCGTAGAGAGCGAAGGCCGTCGGGAAGCGTTAGGCGAACTTCTGGCGCGTATCAAGCTATCGCCAAAACGCATTCTGCGGCTGGATGAAGCCACGGACACCGGGCGCTATCTGATGATTGGCGCGGCGGAACACGGGTTTATCGACACGCAGAATAACCGGGCGCTGATTTGCGAAAGCGACCTGCTGGGCGAGCGCGTGGCGCGACGTCGTCAGGACTCCCGTCGCACCATTAATCCGGATACCCTAATCCGCAACCTGGCTGAGCTGCATATCGGCCAGCCGGTGGTGCATCTGGAACACGGGGTTGGCCGCTACGCAGGGATGACCACGCTGGAGGCCGGTGGCATCAAAGGCGAATACCTGATGCTGACCTACGCCAACGAGGCCAAACTGTATGTGCCGGTCTCCTCGCTGCACCTGATTAGCCGCTACGCCGGGGGTGCGGAAGAAAATGCGCCGCTGCACAAACTGGGCGGCGATGCCTGGGCGCGCGCCCGACAGAAAGCCTCTGAGAAAGTGCGCGATGTCGCGGCCGAGTTGCTTGATATTTATGCCCAGCGTGCAGCGAAAGAAGGCTTTGCCTTTAAACACGACCGTGAACAGTATCAGCTTTTCTGCGATAGCTTCCCGTTCGAAACCACGCCGGATCAGGCGCAGGCCATAAATGCTGTGTTAAGCGACATGTGCCAGCCGCTGGCGATGGACCGCCTGGTGTGCGGCGACGTTGGCTTCGGTAAAACTGAAGTAGCGATGCGTGCCGCATTCCTCGCTGTCGAAAACAATAAACAGGTGGCCGTGCTGGTGCCGACTACCCTGCTGGCGCAACAGCACTACGACAACTTCCGCGACCGTTTTGCCAACTGGCCGGTGCGCATTGAAATGCTCTCCCGCTTCCGTAGCGCCAAAGAGCAGGCACAAATTCTGGAACAGGTGGCGGAAGGTAAAATCGACATTCTGATCGGCACCCACAAGCTGCTGCAAAACGATGTGAAGCTGAAAGATTTAGGCTTGCTGATTGTCGATGAAGAGCACCGCTTCGGCGTGCGCCACAAAGAACGCATTAAAGCGATGCGCGCCGACGTGGATATCCTGACGCTCACCGCCACGCCAATCCCGCGTACGCTGAATATGGCGATGAGCGGCATGCGCGATTTGTCGATTATTGCCACGCCGCCGGCGCGTCGACTGGCGGTGAAAACCTTCGTGCGTGAATACGATAACCTGGTGGTTCGTGAAGCCATTCTGCGTGAAATTCTGCGTGGCGGTCAGGTCTATTACCTGTTCAATGACGTTGAAAATATCCAGAAAACAGCGGATAAACTGGCCGAACTGGTGCCGGAGGCGCGTATCGCGATAGGCCATGGTCAGATGCGCGAACGTGAACTGGAACGCGTGATGAACGATTTCCACCACCAGCGGTTTAACGTGCTGGTATGTACCACCATCATCGAGACCGGTATCGACATTCCGACCGCCAATACCATCATTATTGAGCGGGCGGATCACTTCGGTCTGGCGCAGCTGCACCAGTTGCGTGGCCGCGTGGGGCGTTCGCATCACCAGGCCTATGCGTGGCTGCTGACCCCGCATCCAAAGGCGATGACCACCGATGCGCAGAAACGTCTGGAAGCCATTGCTTCGCTGGAAGATCTCGGCGCTGGATTCGCGCTGGCGACTCACGACCTTGAAATTCGCGGCGCGGGGGAACTGCTGGGCGAAGACCAGAGCGGTTCAATGGAAACCATTGGCTTCTCACTTTATATGGAACTGTTGGAAAACGCCGTCGATGCGTTAAAAGAAGGCCGTGAACCGTCGCTGGAGGATCTCACCAGCCAGCAAACGGAAGTAGAGCTGCGGATGCCGTCGCTGCTGCCGGACGATTTCATTCCTGACGTCAATACGCGTCTCTCCTTCTACAAGCGTATCGCCAGTGCGAAAAGCGAAAGCGAACTGGATGAGATCAAAGTGGAACTGATTGACCGCTTTGGTCTGTTGCCGGATGCGGCGCGTACGCTGCTGGATATCGCCCGTCTGCGCCAACAGGCCCAGAAACTGGGTATTCGAAAGCTGGAAGGCAACGAGAAAGGCGGGGTGATTGAGTTCGCGGAGAAAAACCATGTGAACCCGAGCTGGCTGATTGGTCTGTTGCAGAAACAGCCACAGCACTATCGCCTGGACGGCCCAACGCGGCTGAAGTTCTTCCAGGACCTGAGCGAGCGTAAAGCGCGAATGGAATGGGTGCGTCAGTTTATGCGTCAGTTAGAAGAGAACGCTATCGCGTAATGCCGAATGTCAGGCCTACAAAACAGTGAATGCCAGGCCTGATAAGCGCAGCGCATCAGGCAATCTCAGGTTGCAAAAAGGGGAGCCATTCGGCTCCCCTTTTCTTCTCCCCAACTTCGCTCAACCGAGCTTAGTTATTGCGGATGTATTCATCCATTTCGGTTTTCAGGTTATCGGATTTAGTACCGAAAATCGCCTGAACGCCGGAACCCGCAACAACCACACCTGCCGCGCCCAGTTTCTTCAGCCCAGGCTGGTCAACTTTCGCAACGTCCGCCACGCTGACACGTAAACGGGTGATACAGGCATCAAGGTTGGTGATATTTTCTTTACCGCCGAAAGCTGCCACCAGAGCCGGTGCCATTTCGCTGGTTACGCCAGCTTTGCTGTCTTCGGATGCATCTTCACGACCCGGAGTTTTCAGGTCCAGTGCTTTAATCAGCACGCGGAAGATGGTGTAGTAAACGATCGCATAGCAGATACCGACAATCGGGAACAGCCACAGTTTGCTGCTGTTACCAGACAGAACGATAAAGTCGATCAGGCCGTGAGAGAACGACGTACCGTCACGCATACCCAGCAGGATACAGATCGGGAATGCCAGACCCGCCAGAATCGCGTGGATGATGTACAGGATCGGCGCAACGAACATGAAGGAGAACTCGATCGGCTCGGTAATACCGGTCAGGAACGAGGTCAGCGCCGCGGAGATCATGATACCGCCCACTTTTGCACGGTTTTCCGGTTTAGCAGAGTGCCAGATAGCAATCGCTGCAGCCGGCAGGCCGTACATTTTGAACAGGAAGCCACCGGACAGTTTGCCCGCAGTCGGGTCACCGGCCATGTAACGCGGGATATCACCGTGGAACACCTGGCCTGCTGCGTTGGTGAATTCACCAATCTGCATCTGGAAAGGTACGTTCCAGATGTGGTGCAGACCGAACGGTACCAGGCAGCGCTCGATGAAGCCGTAGATACCAAACGCCACAACCGGGTTCTGGTAAGCAGCCCACTGAGAGAAGGTCTGGATAGCCGTACCAATCGGCGGCCAAATGAAGGAGAGCACGATGCCCATAAAGATTGCGGTCAGACCAGAAATGATCGGAACGAAACGTTTACCGGCGAAGAAGCCCAGATACTCAGGCAGCTTGATACGGTAGAAGCGGTTGAACATGTACGCGGCGATCGCACCGGCGATAATACCGCCGAGAACACCGGTATCCGCCAGGTGCTTCGCGGCGATTTCTTCAGCCGGGAGATGCAGGACCAGCGGCGCAACCACAGCCATGGTTTTCACCATGATGCCGTAGGCCACAACGGAAGCCAGAGCGGAAACACCGTCGTTATTGGTGAAGCCCAGTGCAACACCGATAGCGAAGATGAGCGGCATGTTGGCAAAAACGGAACCGCCCGCTTCCGCCATAACATGGGAAACGACGGCTGGCAGCCAGCTGAAGTTTGCAGAACCGACGCCCAGCAGGATACCTGCGATAGGCAGTACGGATACTGGCAACATCAGTGATTTACCGACCTTTTGCAGGTTAGCAAATGCATTCTTAAACATAATTGAGAGTGCTCCTGAGTATTTGTGCTTTTACACATCACCTTTCGGGCTACGTCTGCGTAAGCGGCAGTTACGGTGCCAGCTGACGCAACAAGAATGATGTTGTGTATTTTTTCTACGTTTTCACGCATTAACGAGGGGGGAGTAACCTCGTCGTGTAACGGGCATCTAAGCGCCCTTTATTTATTACACAGAGTAAAATAAATACCCTGAACTTTGTTTGACGGCTATCACGTTTCAATGAGCGACAGATGAAATACTTATGTAACTTTACATAACTGATTGCCAAATGTTACAAAAACCCCATCCACCGCCATTTTAATGGCGGTGAACTTTACTCGCTTTGATTATTAATTACGAGCTTTAAAATAAGCTGAGAAATCAGGGAAGTTGCAGGCGGGCGGGGTCGATATGGAAGAGGTTGGCGAAGTTTTGCGTCGTCTGCTGCGCCAGTTCTTCGACAGAAACGCCCTTCAGAACGGCCATATACTCCGCAACATCACGCGTCATCGCGGGCTGATTCTCTTTACCGCGATGCGGTACCGGCGCCAGATACGGCGAGTCCGTCTCAACCAGCAGACGATCCAGCGGCACGTAACGCGCGGCATCACGCAGCTGTTCGGCATTACGGAAGGTCACAATCCCCGAGAAAGAGATATAGAACCCCATATCCAGCAACTTACCTGCGGTTTCTCTGTCTTCTGTGAAACAGTGTAGTACGCCACCGCAATCCGTCACGTTTTCTTCGCGAAGAATCGCCAGCGTATCAACCCGTGCGTCGCGCGTATGAACGATAACCGGTTTGTTCAGTTCGCGACCAATCTGGATATGCTGGCGGAAGGAGATCTGCTGACGGGGTTTTGTTTCCGGCGTGTAATAGTAGTCGAGCCCGGTTTCGCCCATGGCGACCACGCCCTCTTCTGCCGCCAGACGGCGCAGTTCTTCTACATCGTACTCTTCATCCTGATTCAGGGGATGCACGCCGCAGGAGAAAACCACGCCAGGCCGCTGGCCGACCAGATCGCGCATGCCACGATATCCGGGCAAGGTAGTGGCCACAGCCAGACAAAATTTCACATCGCGTGCGGCGGCTTTGGCCAGCACGTCATCTACATCTTTATGCAGGTTTTCATAATCGAGGCCATCAAGATGGCAGTGCGAGTCGACTAAAAACATAATGTCTCTCTTAGAGATGCGATACCGGCAGTACCGCACCAGGTTGCAAGTAATGTTCCCAGCGCAGAAGGCGCTCGGTGAGGATCAATTCGCGGTTCAGGCCCGTCACGTTCAGCAGTTGCTCGCGACAGGTACAGATATCCGCCACGATAGCCTGGAGACGTGTGGCTGCTATTGCGTGGGCAATCTGGTGCACCAACGCACCATAATCAACATTCACGATAGCGCTAATGCCCTGCTGCTGTTTAAGCGCATCCAGCAGCAGCGATGCCAGCCAGTGCAAACGCTGGGCGACCGTTTCATGGTTCAGTAATGGCAGCAGCGCCAGCCAGTCACCGCTGCTAAGGGTAGCAGAGAGCCCCTGACACAGTTTTGCCCGGGATGGCCAGCTCTCTTCCTGAAGCAGCGTTTGCGCCGCAGCAGGCGCGCTGGCGCTAAGGCGTAGCGCCGCCAGCAATTCATTTCGTGACATTGTCACTTCGCGTTCCAGCCAGGCTAAACCGTACTGCTCTGACGGCGGCGCGAGATGGAAAAGACGACAACGACTGCGCAAGGTTGCCAGCAGACGCGCGGGCTCTTCACAGGCGAGGAAGAACCAGGTATTTTTCGGCGGCTCTTCCAGCGTTTTCAACAACGCATTGGCGGCCGCTTCTGTGAGGATCGCCGCATCGGCAATCCACACCACTTTCGCGCCGCCCAGCCGGGCATGCTCGTACAGCTTCTCGCTGACCTCACGCACCGCATCGATACCCAGCGTGCTCTTGCCCTTTTCTGGCGCAAGCGCGTAATAGTCCGGATGCGTGCCGGCCTGCATTAACTGGCAACTATGACATTTTCCGCAGCTTTTATGTCCATCAGGCTGCTGGCACATCAGGTAACGCGTCAGAGCATAGACCAGCGCTTCATCGCCCATGCCAACGCGCGCATGCACCAGCAGCGCATGATGGCCTCGACCGGCCTGATAGCTGGTAATCAGCTGCTCAAAAGCGGGACGCAGCCACGGATACCATTTCATGCCTGCTGCTCCGCAACCCAGTTGATAACCGTCTGGCGGATGTCGCTCATGACCTGCTCCAGCGGCTGCGTCGCATCGATAGTGCGAATGCTGTCATCTGCCGCCGCCAGCTCAAGATAACGCGCCCGGGTACGGTTGAAGAAGTTCAGTGACTCCTGCTCAATACGGTCCAGGTCGCCGCGCGCACGGGCGCGTTTCAGGCCTACTTCCGGGGTAACATCCAGATAGAGCGTCAGATTCGGGCGAAAATCGCCCAGTACCGCATTGCGCAGCGTCGCCAGCATGTGTTGATCGATACCGCGTCCGCCGCCCTGATACGCCTGAGTCGAGAGGTCATGACGATCGCCAATCACCCATTCACCCTTCGCCAGCGCCGGTTTAATGACCGTCTCCACCAGTTGTACGCGCGCGGCGTAAAACATCAAGACTTCGGCTTTATCGGTGATCACTTCATCGCCGACAGATTTGATATCCAGCACCAGGCTACGCAGTTTTTCAGCAAGGACGGTCCCGCCCGGCTCACGGGTAAAAACCAGATCCGTGATGCCCAGTTCCTGCAAGGTTTTTACCACTGCGTCGCGTGCGGTGGTTTTCCCTGCGCCTTCCAGACCTTCGATGACGATATAGTTACTGCGCATTTTTTTCCTTAAGTGCTTTTAAATAGTCCTGCACTGAGCGGTTATGGCTGACCAGATTGGTATTAAAGGTGTGACCGCCTTTTCCGTCAGCAACAAAATAGAGATACGGCGTTTTGGCCGGATGCGCCGCAGCGTTCAGCGACGCTTCCCCAGGTGCCGCGATCGGCCCTGGCGGCATACCGGCAATCACATAGGTATTGTACGCCGTCGGTGTCTCCAGATCTTTACGCGTCAATTTACCATTATAACGCTCACCCATCCCGTAAATCACGGTCGGGTCAGTTTGCAGGCGCATACCAATACGCAGACGGTTGATAAAGACAGAAGCCACGCGATCGCGCTCCTCAGCCACGGCAGTCTCTTTCTCGATAATCGAGGCCATCGTCACCAGTTCGTTCTGGTCTTTATACGGTAGCCCTTCCATACGCCCTTCCCAGACCTTATCGACCTCGGTCACCATTTTCTGGTGCGCACGTTTGAGGATCGCCACATCGCTGGTATTGGCGGTGTACATCCAGGTATCTGGCCACAACCAGCCTTCCACCCAATCCGGGTGCTCAAGCTCAAGCACCTTTGCGACGGTTTCGTAACTGTCGTCGGCCAGCGTATGCTTCACATACGGCGCATCACGCAGCTGACGCAGATAATCACTCACCCGCATACCCTCGACGAAACGCAGCGGGAACTGCGCCTCTTTGCCGCTCTCGAGCAATTGCAGCATTTCGCGTACGGTCATCGATGGAGTAAAGCGATAGGTCCCGGCTTTAAAGTGAGAGAGCTCGGGCTCAAGGCGCAGCAGCCACTGAAACACGCGCGGACGATTAATGATTTTTTCGCCGTAAAGCTGTTGGCCCAGCGCCAGTCGACCCGTTCCTGCTTTGAGGGAGAAAATGGTATCTTCTTTAATTAACAGCGTGCTGTTCGCCAGTTGACGAACTTTCCACGCGCCAATGCCCGCAGCGATAGCCATCACTACCAGCAGTATCAAAATAACGCCTAACAATTTCTTCATGCTAATCAGACAACTCACAAAGTGGGGCTAAATATTGGTAAAGTTCGCGCGACGGCCAATCGAGCCCGGCATAGTGTTGCACAGGCGCTAATGGTATCAACGCATTGCAGATTAACACTTCGTCTGCATCGACTAACGCTTCCGGCAGCGCGACCACCTCGATCAATTGATAAGGCGATGCGGCAAGCTGCGCAATAATATGCTGGCGCATGATCCCGTTCACGCCCGCCTGATCGAGACGCGGTGTGAAAACGTCCTGCCCCTTGCGCCAGAACAAGTTAGCCGCACAGCATTCCGTAACCCACCCTTCGCTGTCAAGAACCAGCGCCTCATCAGCGTCCGTCTGCTCAAGATGAGAGCGAATCAGCACCTGTTCCAGTCTGTTAAGGTGTTTCATCCCGGCGAGATACGGATTGCGCCCCAGGCGTACCGGGCTGAGCGCTAGCGTTATGCCGTCACGGCGCCAGCGTGCGTAATGGGCAGGTGATGCGGACGTAGCAAGAATACGCGTAGCGGAGAGACACGCCGCACCGCTGTAGCCTCTGCCGCCCGTGCCGCGGCTAATAATAACTTTCAGCACGCCCTGCTGTTGTTGGGCCGCCAGTTGGCACATTTCCTCTTGCAGGAGAATCCAGTCATTGAAGGCGATGCTTAAACGCTGGCAGGCAAGCTGTAAGCGCGCGAGATGGGCAGAGAGTAAAGATACGCGCCCCTGCTCGATCCGGGCCGTTGTAAAGCAGCCATCGCCAAACTGGGTGGCCCTGTCGTTGACCGCGAGGGTGTCCTGTTCCAGGCCGTTAATCAAGAACATAAGGCGCTCCTTTTCGGTGGGCGGATAGTGTCGCAGGATGATTAGTACAGGACAAGCAGAGAAAACTGAAGATAAAAAAAGACCCGCAGAGCGGGCCTTCTTAAACGGTCTTTCTGTCAGCGAGCGTGCCCGCCGTCAGCGTTAGATCTTTTTGAAGATCAACGAGCCGTTGGTGCCGCCGAAGCCGAAGGAGTTACACAGGGTGTATTCCATTCCGCTTACCTGACGGGCTTCGTGAGGAACGAAGTCCAGATCGCAACCTTCATCCGGGTTATCCAGGTTGATGGTTGGCGGTACAGCCTGATCGCGCAGCGCGAGAATGGAGTAGATTGATTCTACCGCTCCCGCCGCACCTAACAGGTGACCGGTCATGGATTTCGTCGAGCTCACCATTACGCGGCTGGCAGCATCACCGAAGACAGATTTCACTGCCTGCGCTTCTGCTTTATCGCCCGCCGGCGTCGAGGTACCGTGTGCGTTGACGTAGCCAATCTGGCTCGGTTCAAGCGCCGCATCACGCAGTGCATTGACCATCGCCAGCGCAGCACCTGCGCCATCTTCCGGCGGTGACGTCATATGGTAAGCATCGCTGCTCATACCAAAGCCGACAACTTCAGCGTAGATTTTCGCGCCGCGTTTTTTCGCATGCTCGTACTCTTCGAGTACCACCATACCTGCACCGTCGCCCAGCACGAAGCCATCACGCTCTTTATCCCACGGACGGCTCGCCGCCTGCGGATTCTCGTTATGAGTAGAGAGTGCACGCGCTGCGCCAAAGCCACCCACACCGAGCGGGGTACTGGCTTTTTCTGCGCCGCCAGCCACCATCGCGTCTGCATCGCCATAAGCGATGATACGTGCAGCATGGCCGATGTTATGTACGCCTGAAGTACAAGCCGTTGCGATAGAGATACTTGGCCCACGCAAACCAAACATGATGGTCAGATGACCGGCCACCATATTAACAATTGTGGATGGAACAAAGAACGGGCTGATCTTACGCGGTCCGCCTTTGACAAGCGAACTGTGGTTTTCTTCGATCAAGCCGAGACCACCGATACCGGAACCAATAGCGGCACCGATGCGGGTTGCGTTCTCTTCCGTCACTTCAAGGTCAGAATCCTGCATGGCCTGTACGCCAGCGACAATTCCATATTGAATGAAGGCATCCATCTTGCGCTGTTCTTTGCGCGAGATAATGTCATCACAGTTAAAATCCTTTACTAAGCCAGCAAATTTCGTTGCATAGGCGCTAGTATCGAAATGGTCGATCAGGCTGATGCCACTCTGACCGGCAAGGAGAGCTTTCCAGGTAGACTCTACGGTATTGCCGACAGGAGACAACATGCCCAGTCCGGTCACAACTACACGACGCTTAGACACGGTTGTCCTCCAGGGAGGGAAAAAATAAGATTCGTTGGGATAAAAAGATAAAACTCAGGCGGTCGAATGACCGCCTGGAGATGTTCACTTACGCCTGGTGGCCGTTGATGTAATCAATGGCAGCCTGAACGGTGGTGATTTTCTCAGCTTCTTCGTCCGGAATCTCAGTATCAAACTCTTCTTCCAGAGCCATTACCAGCTCAACGGTGTCAAGAGAATCTGCGCCCAGGTCTTCAACGAAGGAAGCGGAGTTCACAACTTCTTCCTGCTTAACGCCCAGCTGTTCGCCGATAATTTTCTTAACGCGTTCTTCGATAGTGCTCATACTCTTAAATTTCCTATCAAAACTCGCTTTCGCGATGGTTTTCGTAGTGTATAAAATGTTGAAAAATTTGCAACTAAATCCCGGCAGGTCTTACCACGATTTTACGTTATTTTGAGGCCATACCCCCCTATAACGCAAATCATTTTGCACTAATTATGCCCAGAACTACGTAGACTGCGCGCATCCTGAGCATTTTGTGCAAATCGCGGTCAGACCATGTACATCCCGCCGTTCACATGCAAAGTTTCACCCGTGATGTAAGCTGCTTCGTCGGATGCCAGGAATGCAACCGCGTTGGCGATTTCCTGTGCGCCGCCGAGGCGACCCGCAGGAACCTGCGCCAGGATACCCGCACGCTGGTCATCAGACAGCGCACGCGTCATGTCCGTTTCAATAAAGCCCGGAGCAACAACGTTCACCGTAATGCCGCGAGACGCAATTTCACGCGCCAGCGACTTACTGAAACCGATCAGACCTGCTTTCGCCGCAGCGTAGTTAGCCTGACCAGCATTTCCCATGGTACCAACCACAGAACCGATAGTAATAATACGACCGTGACGCTTTTTCATCATAGCGCGCATTACTGCTTTTGACAGACGGAAAACTGATGAAAGATTGGTTTCGATGATATCGTTCCACTCATCGTCTTTCATGCGCATTAACAGATTATCACGTGTAATCCCGGCATTATTGACCAGAATGTCCACTTCGCCAAATTCTGCGCGAATATTTTCCAGAACAGATTCGATAGATGCCGGGTCGGTCACATTCAACATCAGACCTTTACCGTTCGCACCCAGGTAGTCGCTAATCGCCTGCGCGCCGCTTTCGCTGGTCGCAGTGCCGATAACTTTCGCGCCGCGAGCGACGAGAGTTTCAGCGATTGCGCGGCCAATACCGCGGCTTGCACCTGTTACCAGGGCAATTTTTCCTTCAAAGCTCATGCGTTCCTCTTTTATTGCGCAAGTGCCGCTGACAGGGCTTCCGGCTCGTTAATCGCCGATGCCGTCAGGGTATCTACAATACGTTTAGTCAGACCGGTAAGCACTTTGCCCGGGCCAACTTCATACAGGTGCTCAACACCTTTCGCCGCCATCAGCTCCACGCTCTTCGTCCACTGAACCGGGCTATACAGCTGGCGGATCAGGGCATCACGAATCGCGTCTGGCGCGGTTTCACACTGCACATCCACGTTATTGATTACCGGGATCTGCGGTGCGTTGAAGGTAATGTTTGCCAGCTCAACGGCCAGTTTTTCAGCTGCAGGCTTCATCAGCGCGCAGTGAGACGGCACGCTAACAGGCAGCGGCAGCGCACGTTTTGCGCCTGCGGCTTTACAGGCAGCGCCTGCGCGTTCAACGGCTTCTTTATGACCAGCGATAACCACCTGGCCCGGTGAGTTAAAGTTCACCGGAGAAACCACTTGCCCTTCGGCAGACTCTTCACAGGCTTTGGCAATAGACGCGTCGTCCAGGCCAATGATAGCGGACATGCCGCCGGTACCTGCCGGAACTGCTTCCTGCATAAACTTGCCGCGCAGTTCTACCAGACGAACAGCATCAGCGAAATCAATGACGCCAGCGCAAACCAGCGCAGAATATTCACCCAGGCTATGACCTGCCATCAGAACCGGCGCTTTACCGCCCTGCTGCTGCCACAAACGGTACAGCGCAACGGATGCGGTCAGCAGCGCAGGCTGTGTCTGCCAGGTTTTGTTCAGTTCTTCCGCCGGGCCCTGCTGGGTCAATGCCCACAGATCATAACCCAGTGCGTCAGACGCTTCACGGAAAGTCTCTTCAATAATTGGGTAGGTTGCCGCTAATTCGGACAACATGCCAACCGTTTGAGAACCCTGCCCAGGGAACACAAAAGCAAATTGCGTCATTTTTTTATCCTTATACTTAAAAACGAACCAGTGCAGAGCCCCAGGTGAACCCGCCACCAAAGGCTTCCAGCAGCACCAGCTGCCCGCGCTTAATACGACCATCGCGCACGGCTTCATCAAATGCGCACGGCACAGAGGCCGCAGAGGTATTGCCGTGACGATCCAGCGTCACCACGACGTTGTCCATTGGCATGCCGAGTTTTCTCGCCGTCGCGCTGATGATACGCAGGTTGGCCTGATGCGGCACTAACCAGTCGAGTTCAGCACGGTCAAGATTGTTGGCCGCCAGCGTCTCTTCGACGATGTGTGCCAGTTCAGTGACCGCAACCTTGAACACTTCGTTCCCGGCCATGGTCAGATAAATGGAATTTTCTGGATTAACGCGATCGGCGTTAGGCAGCGTCAGCAGGTCGCCATAGCTTCCGTCTGCGTGCAGGTGGGTGGAGATGATTCCCTGTTCTTCGGACTGACCAAGAACCACGGCGCCCGCGCCGTCACCGAAAATAATGATCGTGCCGCGATCGGTCGGATCGCAGGTACGCGCCAGCACATCAGAGCCGATCACCAGCGCATTTTTAACCGCACCGGATTTAACATACTGGTCCGCTACGCTCAGGGCATAGGTGAAACCCGCACAGGCCGCAGCGACGTCAAACGCCGGGCAGCCTTTGATGCCTAACATGCTCTGAATTTGGCAGGCAGCGCTGGGGAAAGCGTGCGTTGCAGAGGTGGTAGCAACAACGATCAAGCCGATATCATTTTTATCCACGCCCGCCATTTCCAGCGCGCGCTGAGCAGCTTCAAAGCCCATTGTTGCAACGGATTCATCCGGGCCTGCAATACGGCGTTCACGGATACCTGTGCGCGTGACAATCCACTCGTCAGTCGTATCCACCATTTTTTCCAGGTCGGCGTTCGTACGCACTTGCTTGGGCAGATAACTGCCGGTACCAATAATCTTCGTATACATGTACGCTCAATCTTATCCGGTAATATACCCATCAGCCTGGCACATCAGCACGTCGCCCGCTTACTTTGCGTCGCCGTCCTGCGGCTTAAAACCAGCCGGGTATAACAATTCCAGGCGAGCGGCAATCCGCTGAGGGACTTGTCGCTGCACCGCCTGCACTGCCTGTTCGATCGCCACGCAAAATGCGCGTTGATTCGCCGCACCATGACTCTTAATCACCGTGCCGCGTAATCCTAACAGACAGGCACCATTATACTGGTCGGGGTTGAGGTGACTGAATCGCCGGGTCAGACTTTTTTGTAACCAACGTTTTAATAAAATCAGCCACCACGCCGTTTTTTTCCCCTCGCCCTGCGATTTCAGCAGCGAAAGGAACATTCTGACAACCCCTTCCATGGTTTTTAGCGTGACGTTACCTGTAAACCCGTCACAAACCAATACATCTGTTTTCCCGGTCAGCAATTCGTTCGCTTCCAGGTAGCCAATATAGTTCAGAGACGGCAATGTTTTTAGTTTCTGTGAAGCATCGCGAATGCTGTCCAGCCCTTTCGTCTCTTCTTCACCGATATTTAGCAGCGCCACGCGAGGGTTTTCAATGCCAACCACTTCTTCCGCGAGCACCGAGCCCATCACCGCAAACTGAACCAACATTGTGCTATCACAATCAACGTTAGCGCCCAGATCGAGCACCACCGTTTTCCCCTTCTGCTGATGCGGTAATACCGTCACCAGCGCCGGGCGCTCAATCCCCTGTAGCGGTTTGAGCAGTAATTTTGCCAGCCCCATCAGCGCACCGGTATTCCCGGCGCTAACACAAGCTTCGGCTCGCCCTTCTTTCACAAGCTCCAGCGCCACACGCATCGATGTTCCGCGACTGTTGCGGATGGCGTGCGAAGGCCGTGCATCACTGGCAATAACTGACTGGGCAGGGATAATCTGCAGACGAGAACGTGTCTCAAAATCAGCTTTGGCGAGTAATGGCGTAATATCGTCGGGGTTACCGACCAGAAGAAGTGTGAGTTGCGAATAGGAATTCAGTGCCTGCAGTGCTGCAGGCACTGTCACGGTAGGGCCAAAATCTCCCCCCATGACATCTAACGCCAGGGTTAGATGTGTCAAGGTTATCGTCGCCGCTCGGTTTGGATGTTCCCTGTCGAAGCAGGGAACGCCTCACTAAGCTTCACCACGCTTTCGCGTGATTACTTAGCGATAACCTTGCGACCGCGGTAGAAACCGTCGGCAGTGATGTGGTGACGCAGGTGGGATTCACCAGAAGTCTTGTCTACAGACAGGCTGGTAACTGCAGTCAGCGCGTCATGGGAACGACGCATGCCACGTTTGGAACGGGTTGGTTTGTTTTGTTGTACGGCCATGGACCTTACTCCTCAATTACTTACGCTTTAAGCTGGCTAATACGGCAAATGGGTTTGGCTTCTGCGCCTCTTCAGGCAATTCACCAAAGACCATGTCCGCCTCGGACACTTCACAGTGTTCAGAATCATGCACCGGAACCACTGGCAAGGCGAGGATGATTTCATCTTCAACCACCGCCAGCAGATCGATTTCACCGAATTCGTTAACCTCAATCGGCTCATACGCTTCCGGGAGTGCTTCAACCTGATCATCATTTTTGACCGGGCTGAAACAATACTTTGTGTAAACCTGGTGAGTAAACGGTTTCCCGCAACGCTGACATTCCAGCGATACCGTCACCTTCGCATCACCGGTCAGAACCGCGAGGCGTTGGTTATCGATAGCGAAGGACATCTCGCATTCTACATCACTGTCTACACTGACTACGGACGCGGCGACGCGCTCCGCTTGATCGGGGGTATAGATACCCTGGTAATCAAGGCGTTTTTGAGCCGTACGAACCGGGTCGAGAGTCAGGGGTAATTTTACCTTTTGCATAGGGCGCGCATATTAACTTTGTAACGTCATAGAGTCAAAGAAAAAGGCAGCCTCAGGTTGCCTTTTGCCAATAATTCGCACACATTGCGGCGTGTAGTTTAAAATGTCGCAATCTAATTCGCCAGAGTTTACCTAAAAAATTATGCCTGAACTTATTTTAGCCTCCACATCGCCATACCGTCGCCTGCTGTTAGAGAAACTCGGCATCCCTTTCACCTGTGCCGCGCCGGAAGTCGATGAGCTGCCGCTGCCCGCCGAAACGCCGCGCCATCTGGTGCTACGTCTGGCACAGGCGAAAGCGCAGGCGCTGGCCGAGCGATTTCCGCATCACCTGATTATTGGTTCTGACCAGGTTTGCGTGCTGGATGGCGAAATAACCGGCAAACCGCACACGGAAGAAAACGCGCGTAAACAATTAAAGAAAGCCAGTGGCAATATTGTGACCTTTTATACGGGTCTGGCGCTTTATAATTCTGTTAATGGTCAGTTACAAACTGAATGCGAACCTTTTGACGTCCATTTTCGTCACCTGACTGAGCAAGAAATAAACCATTACGTGCAGAAAGAGAGCCCGCTAAATTGTGCTGGCAGTTTCAAAAGCGAAGGGCTCGGCATCGCGCTGTTTGAACGCCTCGAAGGGCGCGACCCCAACACGCTGGTTGGGCTGCCGCTGATTGCGCTGTGCCAGATGCTGCGTCGGGAAGGGGCTAATCCGTTAAGTATGTAGGCCGTACATCATAGACAGGAAGGGCAGCCTGACGCTGCCCTTCTTTTATTTGATATTCCGCAGCACCTGCAAACAGCGCTTCAGCGCGTTATCCATTGGCGCTTCTACGCGCATCACTTCGCCCGTGCCTGGGTGAGTGAATTTTAACGCCGCCGCGTGCAGGAACAGACGTTTCAGCCCGGTCCCCGCTTCGGTGAGCTGCTGATCGAATTCGCGGTCGCCGTAGCGATCGTCAAAAGCAATCGGATGACCTGCATGAAGGGTATGCACACGAATCTGGTGTGTACGCCCCGTCACCGGGCTACAGCGCACCAGCGTGGCGAACGCATAGCGCTCTTCCACTTTAAAACGCGTTTCCGACGGTTTCCCTTCCTGGCTGACACGCACAATACGCTCGCCGCTTTGCAGAATATTTTTCAGCAATGGCGCCTGCACCGCTTTGACATGTGACTGCCACTGACCGCGCACCAGCGCCAGATAATCTTTCTGCATCCCTTTTTCACGCAGCTGTTCATGCAGCGAACGCAGCGCAGAACGTTTTTTCGCCACCAGCAGCACGCCGGATGTATCACGGTCAAGACGATGGACCAGTTCCAGGAAGCGAGCTTCCGGGCGCAGCGCGCGCAGGCCTTCAATCACGCCGAAGCTCAAACCGCTACCACCGTGCACCGCCGTACCCGATGGCTTATTCAGCACCAGAATGTGTTCATCTTCATAAAGAATAACGTCGCTCAGCGCGGCCACTTTTTGCAGATGCGGTGAAACGGCGTCTTCTTCACGTTCCGCGACGCGCACTGGCGGGATACGCACTTCATCGCCCGCTTCCAGTTTGTATTCGGGTTTGATGCGTTTTTTGTTCACCCGCACTTCGCCCTTGCGCAGGATGCGGTAAATCATACTCTTCGGCACGCCCTTCAGTTGGGTGCGCAAAAAGTTATCAATTCGTTGCCCGGCTTCGTCAGCGCTAATGGCAACCATTTTTACGGTTGGAGTCTCAGTTTTCATGGTGGGCGATTCTAAATATCCCCGCTCAATAGCGCCACTCATTTTTCTGTGCTTATATTTATCATTGCCCTGACTCACGGTCTTCTTCACTGAATGCGTTGATGGTTATTAGAGCAATCTCAACGAGCAAGTGAAAAAACTGTGATTAACCGGGTGATAAAAGGTGAAAGTCAACTTGCTATAACAAGGTTAGCAAGGAATAATGAAGACGTTTTCCGTGTTCATCTTGTTAGTGCAAGGAATTAAACGGAATGACCAGTTTTGTCTGTCCGATCATCCACGCAGCAATGGCGTAAGACGTATTGATCTTTCAGACAGTTAGCGGGCTGCGGGTTGCAGTCCTTACCGGTAGATACTTTACTGGATTTCACCCAACAGAATGACGGCAAGCCGGGCGTCCCCGGAAGCTTACCTAAGTCAAAGCAACTGGGGTAAGCAGGCGAAGCCACGCGTCTGTTGAGTGAATGACGATGAGTATAAATGGAATCTTCTCTGGAGAGTTATCCCAGGCTGTTCCCCTGATAATTGCGCTGTGTTTCCGTTTGAAATACAGGCTACCGACACTCTGCGCCTCTTAAGCGAGCGACAACCGTGAGGTTGGCGACGTGAACAGTCACGAGGCCATCGGTTTACCCCGGAAAGGTATCACTCTGCTCGCAGCTTAGTCGTCAATGTAAGAATAATGAGTAAGTTACGATGAAAAGAATGTTAATCAACGCAACTCAGCAGGAAGAGTTGCGTGTCGCCCTCGTTGATGGGCAGCGTCTGTATGATCTGGATATCGAAAGCCCAGGTCATGAACAGAAAAAAGCGAACATCTACAAAGGCAAAATTACCCGCATTGAACCGAGTCTTGAAGCAGCGTTTGTCGATTACGGCGCTGAACGTCACGGTTTCCTCCCCCTCAAAGAAATTGCCCGCGAATACTTCCCTGCTAACTACAGCGCACATGGCCGTCCGAACATCAAAGACGTGCTGCGTGAAGGTCAGGAAGTGATTGTTCAGATTGATAAAGAAGAACGCGGCAATAAAGGCGCTGCGCTGACGACCTTTATCAGCCTGGCGGGTAGCTATCTGGTGCTGATGCCGAACAACCCGCGTGCGGGCGGAATCTCTCGCCGTATCGAAGGCGACGATCGCACTGAACTGAAAGAAGCGCTGGCAAGCCTTGAGCTGCCGGATGGCATGGGGCTTATCGTTCGCACCGCAGGCGTTGGCAAATCTGCCGAAGCATTGCAGTGGGATTTAAGCTTCCGCCTGAAACACTGGGAAGCCATCAAAAAAGCCGCTGAAAGCCGCCCTGCGCCGTTCCTGATTCACCAGGAAAGCAACGTTATTGTGCGTGCCTTCCGCGACTACCTGCGCCAGGACATCGGTGAAATCCTCATCGACAACCCGAAAGTGCTGGAGCTGGCTCGCCAGCATATCTCCGCGCTGGGCCGTCCGGATTTCAGCAGCAAAATCAAACTGTACACCGGTGAAATCCCGCTGTTCAGCCACTATCAAATCGAATCGCAGATCGAATCCGCTTTCCAGCGTGAAGTTCGCCTGCCGTCCGGTGGTTCTATCGTTATCGATAGCACCGAAGCGCTGACCGCTATCGACATCAACTCCGCACGAGCCACCCGCGGCGGCGATATCGAAGAAACCGCGTTCAACACTAACCTTGAAGCCGCCGATGAAATTGCCCGCCAGCTGCGCCTGCGCGACCTGGGCGGTCTGATCGTTATCGACTTCATTGATATGACGCCGGTACGCCACCAGCGCGCGGTAGAAAACCGTCTGCGTGAAGCGGTGCGTCAGGACCGTGCGCGTATCCAAATCAGCCACATCTCTCGCTTTGGTCTGCTGGAAATGTCGCGTCAGCGTCTGAGCCCTTCACTGGGTGAATCCAGCCATCACGTCTGCCCGCGCTGCTCCGGTACCGGTACCGTGCGTGACAACGAATCCATGGCGCTCTCTATTCTGCGTCTGATTGAAGAAGAAGCGCTGAAAGAGAACACCAAAGAAGTTCACGCCATCGTCCCTGTGCCGATTGCGTCTTACCTGCTGAACGAAAAACGTGCCGCTGTGAGCGCTATTGAAACCCGTCAGGGTGGCGATGTTCGCTGCATCATCGTGCCGAACGATCAGATGGAAACGCCGCACTATCACGTACTGCGCGTGCGTAAAGGTGAAGAGACCTCAACCCTGAGCTATCTTCTGCCGAAACTGCACGAAGAAGAGATGGCGCTGCCGTCTGAAGATGAGCCTGCTGAACGTAAACTGCCTGAACAACCGGCTCTCGCGACCTTTGTGATGCCGGAAGTTCCGCCGGAACCGACGACTGAAAAACCAGCAGTTTCTGCGCCGACCGCAGTCAAAACGGCCGCCGTTGCTGCACCTGCCGCACCGGGCCTGCTGTCTCGCTTCTTCAGCGCGCTGAAAAACCTGTTTGGCGGTAGCGAAGAACCCGTTGTCGAGCCGCAGCCGGAGAAGAAAGAAGAGAAACCTGCTCGCCAGCAGGAGCGTCGCAAGCCGCGTCAAAACAACCGTCGCGATCGTAATGACCGCAACGACCGAGGCGATCGTGGCGACCGCAACGAACGTCGTGATAACAACCGTGGCGATAACGAAGGACGCGAAGCCCGCGAACCGCGTGAAGGCCGCGAAGGTCGTGAAGACAACCGTCGCAATCGTCGCGAAAAACCGCAGCAAAATGCGGAAACGCGCGACAACCGTCAGCAGAACATCGCTGAAGATGGCGATAAAGCAAAATCCCGCGACGAGCAGCAGCCGCGCCGTGAACGTAACCGTCGTCGTAACAACGACGAAAAACGTCAGACGCAGCAGGAAGCGAAACCGCAGGTTCGTGAAGATATCGTTGCCGACGACAATGCGCAGGAAGAACGCGTTCAGACCATGCCGCGTCGTAAGCAACGTCAGCTGACGCAGAAAATCCGCATTGAAACAGCGGAAGAAACGGCGGCACGCGAAACCTTCGAAGACGATATCCCGCAGGAAACTGTCGCACCACGTACCGAGCTGGCGAAAGTCGATCTGCCTGCTGTCGTTGAAAGCGCACCGGTTCAGGCCGAGCACGATGACAACGGCGAAGCACGTGATGCCGCGGGTATGCCGCGTCGTTCACGCCGTTCCCCGCGTCATCTGCGCGTGAGCGGTCAGCGTCGTCGTCGCTATCGTGACGAGCGTTATCCGACCCAGTCTCCGATGCCGCTGACCGTAGCGTGCGCATCGCCGGAACTGGCGTCAGGTAAAGTGTGGATCCGTTACCCGGTAACCCGTCCGCAGGATCAGGTTGTTGAAGAACAACGCGAGCAGGACGTCGTGGTTCAGGAAACCATTGAGCAGGTTGTTGCGCCAGTCGCGGCCACTGAACCTGTGGTTGCTGAAACCATCGTTGCCGAAGCACCCGTTGCCCCGGTAGAAACCGTTGAACCTGTTGCCCAACCGCAGCCTGTTGCTGAAATCGTTGAGCCAGTGGTTGAAACCAGCCATCCGGAAGTGATTGAAGCGCCGGTGACTGAACAGCCACAAATCATCGCCGAAGAAGACGCTGTGGTTGCGCAGGAAGTGGTTGAGGAAGTGCAGCCTGCCGCAGTTGAGCCGGAAGCGCCGGTTGCAGAAGTGGTTGCTGAAACCGCTGCGCCGGTTGAAGCGCCAGTGGTCGAAGAAGCACCGGTTGCCGTCGCCGAGCCAGAAGTGGTGGCTAATCCTGTTGTCGAAACTGCACCTGCTGCGGCCCATCACGCCAGCGCGCCGATGACTCGAGCACCGGCTCCGGCTTATGTGCCGGAAGCGACGCGCCATAGCGACTGGGTTCGCCCGGCGTTCGGCTTCGACGGTAAAGGTGCTGCGGGTGGCCATAGCGCAACCCATCAGGCCTCTGCGGCGCCGACGCGTCCGCAGCCTGTTGAGTAACTTACACGCTAAAAAGCAAACCGGCCCCTGTGGCCGGTTTTTTTTATGCTTTTCCCGGTAGCTGCATCCCGGCAATTTTCGGCATGACTTCGCGCATCAAATCAAGAAACTTACGTAAGCGGGTCGGATAATAACGCGCCCACGGATAGACCAGATGAACAGGTAGCGCTGCCGCCTGCCAGTCCGGTAACAGTTCAACCAGCCTACCCTGCGCCAGATCCTCCTCCACCGTCCAGCTTGATACGATAGCTATCCCAAGCCCCGCCAGCGCAGCATTTTTGGCGACATACAGGCTGTCCGTACTCAGGCGCGGCACTAGTGAAAACGTCACGCTCTCCTCCTGATGACGCAGCGTGACATCATGCTGGTAGAAGGTACTGATCGCAATCCACGGCAATGTGGACATCATCTGCGGATGGGTGATTATCGGGTATTTTGCTAACAGTTCAGGAGAGGCCACCGTACAGCGCGGCACCTCGGCCAGCAGTACGGAGACGGTGGCCGGGTCAACTTCCGCCCCAACGCGGAGCGCACAATCAATATTGTCACTCATAAAGTCGACGTTTTTATCATTGAGCATCCATTCCACCGACAATTGTGGATGATCGGCCAGAAAACCAATCAGCGGCATCAACAGCTGCTCCTGGCCGAACGCATGCGGCGCGCGCACCCGTAGCGTGCCGACGGGCTGATCGTCCGTGAGCTGTAATTCATCTTCCAGCGCTAACCAGGCGTCCACGACCTGACGCGCGTGCTGATAACAGCGCTCGCCATCGTCAGTCAGTTTCATCGCATGCGTGGAGCGCAGAATCAATTTCGCCCCCAGCAGCGATTCCAGCGACTGTAAACGACGGCTGATGGTGGCCTGCGTTGTCTCCAGCTGACGGGCGGCAGCCGATAGCGAACCCGATTCGACAATGCGAATAAAGGTCCGCATCAGCTCAACCCTATCTATACGCTCCTGCTTCTTCATTAACCACTTACCTATACGTCAAACGTATAACTGTTTTACCACCACGCTGGCTACCGCGCCAGCGCGCTTCAGGGAAAAATAGCGCCATACCGAATCTGAGGAACACCTGATGAAAACACATGTTAATGCGGGCTGGCTTATCTTCATCCTTGCGCTCGGCGCAGGGTTTAGCGTCGCCGCCATCTACTACTCGCAGCCGCTGCTGCCGCTGATGGGCGACACCTTGCATCTGAATGTTGAAGGGATGGGGCTCATCCCTACTCTCACCCAGGCAGGCTACGCGCTGGGGATTTTATTTCTGCTGCCACTCGGCGACCGCTACGATCGTCGTACGCTGATCCTGTTGAAAAGCGTAATGCTGGCAGCCCTTCTGCTGATGTGCAGCGTGACGCAGCATTTTCATCCACTGTTAGTCGTCAGCCTGCTGATCGGCATGGCGGCAACGATGGCGCAGGATATCGTGCCTGCTGCCGCCATCCTCGCCCCAGCCGGGAAGCAGGGAAAAATGGTCGGCACCGTGATGACGGGGTTATTGCTGGGAATTTTGCTGTCGCGTACCGTGAGCGGCGTGATTGGCGAACTCTTCGGCTGGCGCGTGGTGTATCAGGCTGCAGCAGTGAGTATCGCGCTGATTGGCGTGCTGATGTGGCGCGTGCTGCCACGTTTTACCGCGCATTCCAGCCTGAACTATCCGGCATTAATGGTTTCACTGGTGCATCTGTGGCAACGTTATCCCACGTTACGCCGCGCAGCGCTGGCGCAGGGCTTGCTTTCAATTGCCTTCAGCGCATTCTGGTCAACGCTCGCGGTCATGCTGCTGGAACATCATCATATGGGCAGCGCCGTTGCGGGTGGTTTCGGGATTGCCGGTGCGGCGGGCGCCCTGGCCGCGCCGCTGGCCGGTGGGCTGGCAGATAAAGTTGGTGCCGAAAAAGTCACCCAGTTGGGTGCGGCACTGGTCACGGTTTCCTTTGCGCTGATGTTTATTCTGCCTGTTTTGCCACCATTGGCCCAACTGGCGTTAATCGCCCTCTCTGCCATTGGCTTCGACCTGGGCCTGCAATCAAGCCTGGTTGCGCACCAGAACCTGGTTTATAGCCTGGAGCCTCAGGCACGCGGTCGCCTGAACGCGCTGCTGTTTACGGTGGTATTTATCGGTATGGCGCTGGGGTCCGTTCTGGGTAGCCAATTGTATGCGCTGGCGGGTTGGGAAGGTGTTGTCGGGCTGGCGACGGTTGCGGGTGGCTGCGCGTGGGTGGTTCGTTGGCTGGAAACCCGACGGCTGCACCGCGCTGCGTTACAGCCAGGATTTTAATTCATCGGGCCGGATATACGCATCCGGCCCGTCAACTTACTTATTCAGCTGAAACAGCGACATCCCCTGCATATCACTAAACGCTTTATACGATGCCTGTAGCGCGGTTTGCTGCATCACGTAGTTAGAGATAGTCTCATTCCAGTCCACATCCACCAGGTTACTCATCTGCTGCGTCTGGCTTAACGCGCGGTCATCGCCCAGGGCGTCAAGTTTATCCAGTTCATTAAGCTGAGTGCCCAGCTCAGCACGTACACTCAGTACATTGTTGAGCGAGTTGCTTAGCCCTCGGTTGGTTTTATCGATAGCGGCAGATGCTATCTCCTGAGCGCTTTCATCATCACTAACCGGAATTTTCAATTGTGCAATAGCAGTATCCAGCATCTCAAAAAGATTGCTATCCGTTCCCGGTTTAGCATTACTGGTCAGGCTATCAAAAATCTTGTCGCCCGTATGACCAATCACCATTGAGCGAGACGCATCGACCTGCTGCGCGACATTTTCCGAGCCGCCGACATACGTACCGTCATCCGTAAACGGTGCCGTATCGGTTTTATAACCGGCAAAAATATAGCGACCGTTACCGTCCTGGCTATTTGCCAGATTGAGAAGCTGATCGCGGATCCCTTGCAGGTCGGTTGCCAGCGAGGCCCGGTCGTCATCGCTTAACGTGCCGTTACCGGCGTAAACGATTTTCTCCTGTGCCGACTGAATCGCGGTAGTCACCTGCGCCAGCGTATTTTCTTCCATCGACACGCGCTGGGTGGCGAATGTCCTGGCGGTAGCAAACTGGCTGTTTTGCGCCTGAGCCTGGGACAGCACCACCGCCTGCGATGCCGCCACCGGGTCGTCGGATGCGCGGTTCACCCGCTTGCCGGTCGACATTTGTTCACCGTATTTCAGCCATTCTGACTGGGAGCTGGTGATCCCGCGCATATTCTGCTGATACATCATCAGGGTACTGACACGCATGCGTTATTCCTCTCCTTAGCGAATATTAATCAGGGCATCAAACAGGGTGCTTGCCGTTTGCAGCACCTGGGCATTCGCCAGATAGTACTGCTGGAAGAGCTGCAGGTTGCCGTACTCTTCATCCAGGTTCACGCCGGAAATGGATTGCTGCTGTTTGCTGAGCTGGGTGACGACGTTGCTTTGCGTGGTGCTGCTGGTTTCAAGCGTTGAAGTTTTATTCCCGATATCGCTGACCAGGGCCGCATACGCGTCGTTGAAGGTTTTCGAATTTCCCACCAGCTTAGCGTTTTGCAGGTCCAGCAAAGCCTGGCCGTTACGGTTATCACTTTCGCCATTTTCAGCGTCATCAATACCCAGTGCGAGCTCAGATTCATCGCTTATCGCCACACCCATATTGACGATCGCATCACTGACCGGCTTCACGGTAAAGCTGTCGTTTTCCGCTGGTGTGCCACTCACCGTGACGGAGAGCCCGTCAAAGTTTAATGCGCCATCCTTCTGTTCCGCTTTCACCGTGGTGTTATCGGAAAGGCGCGTCACCTGCCATTCACCGTTTTTATAGCTCACGCGATAATCCGTGGCCTGTACGCTGGAGGCATCCGTCACTTCCGCCGTCAGCGACGCCTTACCGCTATTTTTACTGTTCGCCACAACAGACGGGTCGCCGATGGTGAAAAAGTCCTTCCCGTCTTTTCCGTTCGCATCGACACCCTCTTTATGCTGCGCGTTAAACGCATCCGCAAAAGCCAGCGCCATTTGGTTAAGGCTATTACGGGTCTGGTCAAGATCCTGCGAGCGGAAGGTCAACAAGCCGCCAAGCGAGCCAGTGTTAAGCAGCTTTTCCGGGATTTCGATATTCCCCGCAACGTTATCAACATACGCCACGGTGGTGCGCGTCGGGTCGCTGCTGCTCGGCACGGCGGCCAGCTGGCGGGCATTACTGCCCTGTACCAGCGTATAGCCATTCGCCATGGTGACGTTGAACGTTCCGCTATCCTGCACGTTCACTTCCACGCCCACCAGCTTGTTTAACTCGCCGACTAACTGATCGCGCTGATCCAGCAAGTCGTTAGGTGAAGCGCCCGCGCCGACGCCGGTCAGGCGAGAAATTTTATCGTTCAGGCTGGCAATCTGGTTCGCGTAGTTGTTGATTTGATCAACCGTGGTGGCGATAGAAAGATTTACCTGTTTATCCTGGTCGCGGAGATACTGATCGGCGACTTTAAACTGATTGACCAGGCCATCCGCTTTACCCAGAACGGTCTGACGCGCGGCGGGATCTTCAGCGTTGCTCACCAGCGTTTGCATACTGGAGAAGAAATCCTGAAGCGTGGTGGAGAGGGAATTAGTGGTGCCGGAAAGCATATCGTCGATTTTCGACATCTGCTCATAACGCGTGGTCAGCCCGCTGCTCTGGCTTTGCGCCGTACGCAGCTGGTTGGTGATGAATGCATTGTATTCACGCTGAACGCCAGAAACGTAGACGCCATTGCCGACCCAGCCTCCCGCACCTAACGAACTGTTCGCCGAAGCGAGCACCGTGGTCTGGCGGGTATAGCCCGAGACGTTGTAGCTGGCAATATTATTACTGGTGGTATTCAGTGCCGACTGTGCCGCACTCAATCCACTCATGGCGCTATTGATTAAACTGGACATGTTCTTCCTTTTATACGTTCAGACGCGTGGCCTTTAATCGTTATCGGTCGCCGCCTGGCAAACTTGAGGTGTATCAGAAGAGATTTTCAATATCATTTCGGTACGCGCTGCTGACTTTATCGCTTAAAGCTTTAAGCTGCTGAATCATATTGGTTAACTTGCGCGCGTACTGTGGGTCAGTGGCGTATCCGGCATTCTGCAACGCCTGCGCCCCCTGCTCGGCCGTTGATGCGTTGGTGACCGCGGCATAGCGCGGATTACGCGTCAGCAAACCCACATAATCCGACAGCGCTTCCAGATACGAACCGTAGACGCGGAATTTCGCTTTTACCTTTTTCGCTTCACCGTTTTCATATTCGGTGGTGGTGATTTCCGTCACTGGCCCTTTCCAGTTTCCAGAGGCTTTCACGCCGAAAAGGTTATAGCTTGGCTCACCGTTTTCACGGCGAATTTGCCGCTGGCCCCAGCCCGACTCGAGCGCGGCCTGTGCCAGAATCAGGTGGTGCGGAATACCGCTCTGCTCGCTCGCCACCTGCGCCGGAAGCGCCAGTTTCGCGAGGAAATCTTTGCTGTCACCGGAGAGCGGCGCATCGCTCCCGCCCGACGTTTTCGGCAGCGCTTTGCGTACCATCTGAGTCAGCGCATCGTTCTGGAAGCTGGTGACCGTTTGCAGATCAAATTTCATCGGTACCTGGCCCACCGTGGCGGACGGTTCCTTCTGCGTCTGCATCTGCTTCACCATCTCTTCCGCCAGCCCCAGTCCTTTCCCGGCGGTCATCTGCTGGGCAATTTGCTGATCGTACATGCTGGTGTAGAGCCGGGTCTGATCGCTGCTGAAGAGGCCATCCTTCGGCAGCGCCTCGCGCATACTCTTCAGCATCATCTGCACGAACATGCCCTCCACCTGACGGGCGACAGGCCGCAGGTTAGCCTGCGGATCCTGCCCGGCTTTCGCCTTGAGTTCGTTAAGCGATTGCGCATCCCACGCCGCGCTGGCAGTTAATTTGCTGTCGCCCAGCATCAGACAATCTCCACTTTCGCACGCAGGCATCCGGCGCTTTGCATCGATTGCAGAATCGACATCAGCTCCATCGGCGTCGCGCCCAGTGCGTTCAGCGCACGCACGACATTGTTGAGGTTGGCACTTTCCCGCACGCTTTGCAGCGAGCCGCCGCTCTGACGCAGATCGATCTGCGTTTGCGGTGTCACCACCGTCTGACCGCCGCCAAATGGTGTATCCGGCTGGCTGACTTGCGCCTGGCGGTTAACGGTAACGGAGAGGTTGCCCTGTGCCACGGCACAGGTATCCAGCGTCACTTCGCGGTTCATCACCACCGAACCGGTACGTGAGTTAATAATCACTTTTGCATCCTGCGGTACGCCGCCCACTTCCAGATTCTGGATATCCGCCAGCAAACGCACCTGACCACTGCCGCCCTGCGGCGCACGAACCTGCACGGTACGCGCATCCAGCGCGGTGGCGTTGCCAAAACCACTGCGACGATTAATGGTGTCGGCAATCTGCTGCGCCATGGTGAAATCATCCTGATTCAGCTGAAGGTTAATGGTGTTCCCCGCGCCAAATTGTGTCGGCAGCTCGCGTTCAATGGTGGCCCCGCCGGTAATTCGCCCACCGTTAAGCTGGTTGACCTGCACGCTACTGCCGCCCGCCGACGCGCCTGCGCCGCCCACCAGAATGTTACCCTGCGCCAGCGCATACACCTGGCTATCGACCCCTTTCAGCGGCGTCATCAACAGCGTGCCGCCGCGCAGGCTTTTGGCGTTACCCATCGAGGAGACCACCACATCGATAGTTTGCCCCTGACGCGCAAACGCCGGGAACTGGGCGGTGACCATCACCGCGGCCACGTTTTTCAGCTGCATGTTGGTGCCCGCCGGAACGGTGATCCCCAGTTGCGACAACATGTTGTTCAGGCTCTGGGTGGTGAACGGCGTCTGGGTGGTCTGGTCACCCGTGCCGTCCAGCCCTACCACCAGACCATAGCCAATCAGGGAGTTTTCCCTGACGCCCTGCACGCTGGTGAGATCGCGAATGCGATCGGCCTGCGCCAGAGTACTCACCAGAATCAGCGCCATGCCAATCAGGGTTTTAAACATGTTCCACCTCATTACATTGGCGATAAATTCAGGAAGAAACGCTGCAACCAGCCCATATTCTGCGCTTCGTTGATATAGCCGTTGCCCACATATTCGATACGTGCATCCGCCACCTGGGTGGACGGCACGGTATTACTACCGCTGATGGTGCGCGGGTTAACCACGCCCGAGAAGCGGATAAATTCGGTGCCCTGATTGATAGCTATCTGTTTTTCCCCCACCACGTGAAGGTTACCGTTCGCCAGAACCTGATCGACCGTGACGGTTAATGTACCGCTAAAGGTATTGCTGGCATTCGCGCCGCCTTTGCCGTTGAAGGTGTTACCGCCGGAGGCGTCAACATCCGCACGCGCGTTGCCGAACAGCCCTTCCAGATAGCGCGGCACGACGTCAAAGCCAAAGTTGGTTTTGCCATCGCGGCTGGCGTTGGCCGAGGAACTCTTGCTGGCGCTGACGTTTTCCTGCAATACGATGGTGAGCGTATCGCCAATATTGCGCGGGCGCCGGTCTTCAAACAGCGGCTGATAACCGTAGTTAATCGGCTGCGCCGTCTGAAATATTGAGCCGTTCGCTACCGGTACCGGGCCGGGGATCGGCTGCGCCGACGTTGCGCCTTCCACCAGCGGCTTGCTGGGAATGAAAGCGCACCCGCTCATGGAGAGCGCCAGTGCCGTTAAGAGCGGATAACGAAACGCTGCGGTTTTTTGCATGGTTTTCATCTTTTGGTTTGCGCCGGATGCGCTGCGCTTATCCGGCCTACAGAGTTCATCCGTTCGTAGGTCGGATAAGCGCAGCGCATCCGACAAATCGGCACAACCGCTACAGTTGCGTCAATTTCTGCAACATCTGGTCGGTGGTCGATACCGCTTTACTGTTAATTTCGTAGGCGCGCTGTACCTGAATCATATTGACCAGTTCTTCCGCTACGTTAACGTTGGACGTTTCGACATAACCCTGATAGAGCAGCCCCGCGCCGTTCAGCCCCGGCGTGGAATCATTCGGCGCACCGGATGCCTGGGTTTCGACATACAGGTTTTCACCAATGCTCTCCAGCCCGCTGTCATTCATAAAGGTGGTCAGATTAAGCTGCCCCACCTGCACCGGGTTGGTCTGCCCCTGCTGGGTCGCGCTAACAATGCCATCGCGGCCAATGGTGATACTCAGCGTATTCGCCGGAATGGTGATCGCCGGCTGCACCTGGAAACCGCCTGCCGTCACCAGTTGACCATTCTGATCGACCTGGAATGAACCATCACGGGTGTACGCGGACGTGCCATCCGGCAGCAGCACCTGGAAGAAGCCCTGGCCTTTAATCGCCACGTCTTTGCTGTTATCGGTCTGCGACAGGTTGCCCTGGCTGTGCAGACGTTCGGTGGCAACCGGGCGCACACCGGTACCAATCTGCAAACCGGACGGCAGCGTGGTTTGCTCTGAAGACTGCGCCCCCGGCTGACGGACCGTTTGATAAAGAAGATCTTCAAACACCGCGCGCTGACGCTTAAAACCATTGGTACTGACGTTCGCCAGGTTGTTGGCGATAACGTCCATATTGGTCTGCTGCGCATCGAGGCCGGTTTTGGCGATCCATAATGAACTGATCATGATTTTCCTTAGCTCATTGACAGCAACTGGTTAGCTTTCTGCGTGTTTTCATCCACGCTGCTGATAACCTTCATCTGCATTTCGAATCGGCGGGCGCTGGATATCATATCGGCCATCGCCGCCACGGGTTTGACGTTACTGCCTTCCAGCACGCCGGACTGCAAACGGATAGACTGATCGGCCTGCAACGCCGGGCCACGGGTGGCTTGCGCTTCTGCGGTCAGGCGAAAGACGCCATCATCGCCGCGCACGATTTCCGTGTTATCCGCTTTTACCAGTTTCAGCCGTCCCACCTGCGCCACCGTATTCGGCGGATCGCCAGGGTTAAGCGCCGAAATGGTGCCGTCCGCCGCGATGGTGATTTCCGCACCTTCCGGCACGGTGAGCGGGCCGCCATCGCCCATCACCGGATTACCCTGAATGGTCAGTTGCCCGGTGGGCCCCACCTGAATGTTACCGTTGCGGGTATACCCTTCCCCGCCATCGGCGGTTTGCACCGCCAGCCAGCCATCCTGTTGCAGCGCCACGTCCAGCGGACGTGAGGTGTAGTCGAGCTGACCAGGCGTCATATCCGCGCCCGGCGTGGAGGCCGTTACCAGCGTACGCGTTGGCACCGACAAACCCTCTACCGGCACCGCGCGCATGGCGTTAAGCTGGGCGCGAAAGCCCGGCGTCGAACTGTTGGCCAGGTTGCTGGCGGTGACCGCCTGCTGCTCCATTGTCTGGCTCGCCGCGCCCATCGCCGTGTATATTGCGTGATCCATAAAGCTGCCTTATCGGGATTAACGCAGGTTAACCAGCGTGTTCAGGATCTGATCCTGGGTTTTGATGGTTTGCGCATTGGACTGATAGTTACGCTGGGCGACAATCATATTGACCAGCTCTTTGCTGAGGTCGACGTTAGAGGCTTCCAGCGCGCCGTTGGTCAGGCTGCCGAAGTTACCGCTACCCGCGGTGCCCAGCAGCGCCACGCCGGATGACTGGGTGGCAGACCAGACGTTATCGCCTTCCGATTGCAGACCTTCGTTGTTGGCGAAGTTTGCCAGTACGATTTGACCGAGCAGCTGGCTCTGTTCGTTGGAGTAGTTCCCGACCACGGTGCCATCTTCGTTAATCTGATAGCTCACCAGATCGCCCGGCGCGTAGCCGTTCTGCGAAGTGGCGACGATGTTGTTGGCACCGGTATTCTGCTGCATGGAGTTGAGGAAGCTCAGGGAGAAAGAACCGGCGGCAGAGCCGTTAAGCGCAGCGACCTCAATCGGGATTTGCGAATTCGCATCCGCCGTACCGAGCACACCGTTCACATAAGGGCGAACTGACTCCAGCACACCGCTCTTATCGAACGTCATCTGCCCCGATTTAACCGCGTCAGCACCAGTAACACTGGAATCCTGAGTATAAACATCCCACTGATTATCATCGGATTTCACGTAATACACGTTCATGTCATGGGCATTACCCTGACTGTCATAAACGGTGATAGTGCCTTTTTTGTTGTAGCTGTCGGCATTAGCCGGATCGAAGGTCGTAACGCTCGGCTTAGCATCCGTCGAATTAAGGTTGACCTGCATCGCTGCTGTGCTCGTGGTCTTTGCCGACATCAGCGAGTTCGGGATGGTAATCGCTGTCGGATTCGCCCCCTGCTGAATGGTTGGCGGCGTGCCGGACGCCGGATAACCGGTCACCTGCAAGCCCTGAGAGTTCACCAGCGTACGATTGGCATCGAGGGAAAACTGGCCGTTACGGCTATAGAAAACAGAACCGTTACTGTCGGTGAGGCGGAAAAAACCGTTCTGGCTGATGGCGACGTCCAGCGCGCGCCCGGTACTGGTGGTGGTACCGTCGGTAAAGTCCTGGGTGATCCCGGCGACTTTCACCCCCAGCCCCACTTTTGAACCGGCAAACATATCGGCAAACGAGGCGGTGCCTGATTTAAAGCCGTAGGTTGCGGAGTTAGCAATGTTGTTGCCGATAACATCAAGATTACTGGACGCGGCATTCATGCCGCTGACTGCTTGGGAAAAGCCCATGATTCACTCCTGAATTAAATAATCTGACGAACTTCGTCGAGCGTGGTGGTGCCGTAAGTGCCGAGATCCAACTGGTTGCCATTGCCGCTCAGCGTCACCCCCTGCACCAGCGCAAATTTCAACGGCTGCGCCACCAGTTGCGTGGTGCCGCTGCTGGCGGTAACGCTGACGTTGTACGCGCCATCCGCCACCGCAGCGCCGTCCGTGCCGGTGCCGTCCCAGGTAAAAGTGTGCACGCCTGCGGTCAGCGCGCCGATATCCAGCGTTTTGACGACATTGCCGTTACTGTCGGTTATCGTGGCGGTCACTTTGTCGGCCGCCTGCTCAAGCTCAACGCCAAACGGTGTGGTGTCCGTGCCGTCGCCATCGCTGTTTTTGCCCGCCAGCACGGTAGTACCGGGGATCATCACGCCGTGACCAATCAGCGATGACGCCTGCAATGATTTGCTGCTGTCGATTTGCCCGGAAATGGAACCCAGCGACGTATTGAGTTTCTCAATACCGCTTACGGTGCTGATTTGTGCCAGCTGGCTGGTGAGCTGGCTGTTATCCATCGGGTTGGTGGGGTCCTGGTTTTTCAGCTGCGCCACCAGCAGCGTCAGGAAACTGTTCTGTAAATCATCCGCGCTGCTGCTGGTCAGCGACCCGCTGGTACTGGTTGCGCTGGTCGCGCTGGCGCTATTAACGTTCACTGCAATGGACATTGTTCTCTCCGTTATTGACCCAGCGTGAGGGTTTTGAGCATCATGCTTTTCACGGTGTTCATCACCTCGACGTTGGCCTGATAGCTGCGCGAGGCCGACAGGGTATTGACCATCTCGCCGACTACATCAACGTTTGGCATGCGCACATAGCCCTTCGCATCCGCCAGCGGATTACCCGGCTGGTAGACCAGCTTGTCGGGCTCCTGGCTTTCAATCACATCGGCAACTTTGACCCCGCCCGTTGCCGCCCCCGGCTGCGCATCCACCTGAAAAACGACTTGTTTTGCGCGATACGGCTGGCCATCCGGGCCGGTCACGCTGTCGGCGTTTGCCAGGTTACTGGCTGCCACGTTCAGCCGCTTGGACTGCGCGGTGAGTGCGGAACCCGCCACATCAAAAATATTCAGTAAAGCCATGTATTAATTCCCCTGCTGGAGGACGCTCATCATCCCCTTGATTTGCCCACCCAATACCGTTAGCCCGGTCTGATACTGCAAACTGTTGTCGGCAAACTGCGTGCGCTCGCGATCCATATCGACGGTGTTCCCGTCCAGCGCGGGCTGATCGGGAATGCGGTAGAGCAAATCAGTGGCAGCAGATGAGAGGTTTTGTGCGGGTATGTGACGGTCGGAAGTGAGCGACAGCGCCACGCCGTTGGTGCCAGCCCGTCCTCGCTCCATCACTTTTTTCATTTCACTGGCAAAATCGATATCGCGCGCCTGATACCCAGGGGTATCGGCGTTGGCGATATTGGCGGCCAGAATCTCCTGGCGCTCAGCGCGCAGATTCAGGGCTTCCTGTTGAAAACGCAGCGCGGCGTCGAGTTTATCGAGCATGGCTCCTCCGCAGATGACAAAATTCCAGCCGACAGCTTAATTCGCCTTATGCGCGCGTTATCGCCGGAATAAACGCAATATGCGTCGCTATTTATTCCGTTGATGTCAGCGGCGGATGCGTAAAATACTCACACTACCCTCTCTGACGGAGTGTTCGATGCCAAAGCTCACTACCTCGCTGGCCGCGTGTTTACTGCTCGCCAGCCCGTTCACCCTGGCGCAGGATCTGCAAAGCCAGCTGTCGACATTTTTCAGCCAAAGGCTGGAAGGGTTAAGTGATGAGGTGATGGTGCAACTGCGTAGCCCGCTCGCGATGTTGCCCTCCTGTGAGCAACCGGTGCTCAGTACGCCAGGCAATGCCCGGCTTTGGGGGAACCTGAACGTGGTGGCGCGCTGCGGTAATGAGAAACGCTATTTGCAGGTGACGGTGCAGGCCACGGGCAATTATGTGGTCGCCGCCGGGCCGATTGTGCGTGGCACCGTGCTGAATGCGCAATCGGTCGCCCTGAAACGTGGTCGTCTGGATCAGTTGCCGCCACGCACGATGCTGGACATCAATCAGGCGCAGGATGCAGTCAGCCTGCGCGATGTTGCCGCCGGACAAGCGTTACAGCTGACCATGATTCGCGCCGCCTGGCGGGTAAAAGCAGGGCAACGCGTCCAGGTCATCGCGAAAGGCGACGGTTTTAGCGTCAACAGTGAAGGTCAGGCGCTGAATAACGCCGCCGTGGCGCAAAACGCACGCGTGCGTATGTCCTCAGGCCAGGTGGTCAGCGGCGAAGTGAATACGGATGGGAATGTTCTGATTAACCTATAATCGTGATAAAGAAAGTGCGGCGATTGCCGATAAAGTATTAACAAATGAAAATGGCAATCCCCGCGCCATCATAAGCCTCCATGAGGAAAGCACATGAGCATTGAACGTACATCGCCTCTGAATCCTGTTAACGCGGTACAGGCTCGCGAACCAAACGAAACCCAGACGCCGAAAGCGCGTGTGGAAAAAAACGCTGAGATTAACAGCACCAGTGTCAAACTGAGTGACGCACAAACGACCCTGACGCAATCAGATACGCGTGATATCAATCTGGATCGCGTGGAAGCGTTGAAAACCGCTATTCGCAACGGTGAGCTAAAAATGGATACCGGTAAAATTGCTGATGCGTTGATTCAGGAAACGCAGAATTATCTACAGAGTAACTAACCGCATGAGTCGTCTGCCCGATATTTTGGATCAAATGACCGCTATCCTGAACTCGTTGAAAGAGGTGATGGATGCCGAGCAACAGCAGCTTTCTGCCGGAAGCGTGAACGGAAGCCTGCTGCAGCGCATAACAGAAGATAAAAGCTCGCTGCTGGCGGCGCTCGATTATCTGGAACAACAGCGTCGCGTAGAGCAGGAAGCGCAGCGTTGCGCCAATGACGATGACGTGGCTTCGCGCTGGCTGAACATTACGCAGAAAACGCAGCAGTTGCGTGACCTCAATCAGCACAACGGCTGGTTGCTGGAAGGCCAAATCGCCCGTAACCAGCAGGCGCTGGACGTGCTGAAGCCTTTTCAGGAGACGGGATTGTATGGCAAGGATGGGCAAACGGCGGGACAACCGCGCAGCGGCAAGAAATTTACCGTCTAACTGCAATCAGGACGGCGGGAACCATCACGCTCCCGCCGCCGCATCTTATTACGCCGTCCGGCGTGCAAACTCTTTCACTTTGAAACCCAACACCGCAAGCGTGGCGAAGTAGGCAAAAATTCCCACCACAACCACCGCCATCAGGCGTAACAGGCGCACCGGCATGGTCCCCTGTGACCACTCAGGCATGATGTGCATCATTCCCAGCAATGCCGCTGCCATCACCAGCACCGCTACAATCAGACGCACCAGGAATTTGCTCCAGCCCGGCTGTGGGGTAAAGATTTTCTGCTTACGCAACTGCCAGTAGAGCAGGCTGGCGTTCAGGCAGGCCGCCAGACCAATCGACAGCGACAGACCCGCGTGTTTCAGCGGGCCGATAAACGCGAGGTTCATCAGCTGGGTCATAATCAGCGTCACAATGGCAATTTTTACCGGCGTTTTGATGTCCTGACGAGAATAGAATCCCGGTGCCAGTACTTTTACCACGATAAGCCCCATCAGGCCGACGGAATAGGCCACCAGCGCGCGCTGCGTCATCGCCGCATCAAACGCAGTGAATTTACCGTACTGGAACAGGGATACGGTCAGCGGTTTCGCCAGAATACCCAGCGCCACCGCGCTCGGCAGCGCCAGCAGGAAGCACAGACGCAGCCCCCAGTCCATCAGACGGCAATATTCATCATGATTACCGCTGGCAAAGCTTTTCGACAGCGACGGCAGAAGAATCGTCCCCAGCGCCACGCCCAGCACGCCGGACGGGAACTCCATCAGACGGTCAGCGTAGTACATCCACGAAACGGAACCGGAAACCAGGAAAGAGGCAAAAATGGTGTTGATGATCAGGGAAATCTGGCTGACGGAGACGCCAAGGATAGCCGGCCCCATTTGCTTCACCACGCGCATCGCGCCCGCATCTTTTAAATTGATGCGCGGCAGTACCAGCATGCCAATTTTTTTCAGATGCGGCAGCTGATACGCCAGCTGGAGCACGCCGCCTACGGTCACCGCCCACGCCAGCGCCAGCACCGGTGGGTTGAAATACGGCGCAGCAAACAGCGCAAAGCCAATCATACTGACGTTAAGCAGCGTCGGCGCAAACGCAGGCACCGAGAAGCGGTTCCAGGTGTTAAGAATAGCCCCCGCCAGCGAGGCGAGTGAGATCAGCAAAATATAGGGGAAGGTAATGCGCAGCAGCTGTGAGGTGAGATTAAATTTATCCACCGTATCGGCAAAGCCCGGCGCGGTAATCGTGATAACCCACGGTGCCGCCAGCATGCCAATGACCGTCACCAGCGCTAACGCCAGCGTCAATAAACCGGAAACATACGAGACAAATACGCGGGTCGCGTCTTCGCCCTGCTTGCTTTTGTATTCCGCGAGAATCGGCACAAAAGCCTGAGAAAACGCGCCTTCGGCAAAAATACGGCGCAGCAGGTTAGGCAGTTTGAACGCAACAAAGAAGGCATCAGTCGCCATTCCTGCGCCAAAAACCCTTGCCACAATGGCATCACGCGCAAAACCCAGCACGCGCGAAAACATGGTCATCGAGCTGACAGCCGCCAGCGATTTTAATAGATTCATTAACGTGTTATTCCACAACCGGAAGCAAAATGCCTGCAACAGCCCGGCGCGATTGCCGGGCTGCGGTTTACAGGCAGGAGCCTGAAGAGGCGTTAGTCTACCGGGTTCGGGATGAATTGCTACTGCCAGATGTTACAGCAGGTTATTCATCAACGGCCTCGCGCCACAGCGCTTCTACGATGCGTTGCGCCATCAGCGCCTGGTCGCCAGCGGTTTCCGGAACCGTCTGATTTTGCACGCATTCGATAAAGTGGCGCGCACAGCCGACGAATCCGCGCTGCTCAAGCGTGGTCTGCCAGCCGGGTACGGGACGGGTGAGCACGCCTGCGCCCCGCTCTTCTCGCCACTCACGCATATCGGTGATGTCATACAGCGCGCCGTCCGTCACCGCCTGCACCCACTCGCGCTGGCTCCCGGCGCGGCGATGCATGCTGGTTGTGACGCTAAGCGTTGGATGGCTGAAGTGATGCTCAGCGTAGAGCATCTCACCGTCGTCTGTGGTTTGCAGCGTGCCGCTGCTTAAGGGCGCATTACCGCCCGCCAGCCACAGCGCGGTGTCGACCACATGCAGATAATCATCCAGCAGCGTGAAGTGCAGATCGTGCGGGCCGACGCTGTCGGTACGGTGTTTATCCATCCGCAGCGACGCCGCATTGGCGAGATTGCCTTTCAGCTCACGATACAGCGGCGCGAAACGGCGATTAAAACCCACCATCAGCGTTAACTTCTTGCGCGCGGCCAGTTCGACCAGACGCTCGGCATCGCTTAGTTTCTCCGCCAGCGGTTTGTCGACGCAGACGTGCACGCCCGCATTCAGCAGTTCGCTGACCACCGAATAGTGAGACGCCGTTGCGCTGTGGACAAACACAGCATCGCACTGCGCCGCCAGTGAGGCTAACGAGTCCGCATACGGCATGCGGTAGGTTTCGCACACTTTCAGCGCCTTCTCTTTACCCGGCGACCAGGCCGCCTGCAACGTCCAGTCGGTGGCGGCGCTGAGTACCGGAAGCCACGCCTTCTGCGCGATCCCGCCCAGCCCAACCACGCCTACGCGTAATTTTGCCATCGTTATTCTCCGAGATGCGCCAGCAGGGAATCCAGGCGCTGTTTCAGCTCCGCCACTTCGCCTTCCAGTGCATCAACGCGCGCGCGGAGATCGTCATCCGCCGGGGCGACATCATCGGCGACCTGGGCCAGTACTTCCATTTCCCCGCTGAAAAGGTGCATATAGCGGCTCTCGCGTTTGCCAGGTTCGCGCGGCAAACGCATCACAAACGGGCCATCATCCCGCGTAGCCAGTCGCTCAAGCGTGGCTTCCACTTCTGCCATATCGCTAAATTCATGCATCCGCTGCGCGCGGCCACGCAATTCACCCGGCGTTTGCGCACCGCGCAGTAACAGCGTAGTCACCAGCGCCACTTCAGCGCTGGAAAGCTTCAAATCGCCGAACTCAGAATTACAGAAACGTTGTTCATACTTGGTCACGCGATTGCCAAAGCCGCTGACCGTGCGCAGATAGTGGCGTTTGACCAGCGTATCCAGCAGATCCTGTACATCAGACTCGCTGAGCGTCATCACCGGTTCGCGGTTGGTTTTCTGATTACAGGCCGTCACTACGCCATTAATCGACAGCGGATACTGCTCGGGTGTGGTGACCTGTTTTTCCAACAGGCAGCCAATCACACGCGCTTCAAGCGGGCTTAACTCATATTTCATCTCTTCTCCTTAGCGACCGGCTGTCCATTCTTGTGTCGTGAGTGCAGTCAATACGTGGTCACGCCATTCGCCGTCAATCAGCAAATAGTTTTTGGCATAACCCTCTTTTTCAAACCCCAGCCGCGCCAGTAAATCGCCGCTGCGCTGATTGTGCGGCATATAGTTAGCCATAATGCGGTGAATATGTTGGGTGCGTTGCATATAGCGGATAGCGCTGGTCAGCGCTTCAAACATCAGCCCCTGCCCCTGCCACTTTTGCCCAATCGAGTAACCAAGGTAGCAGGCGTGGAACGACCCGCGCACCACGTTAGAGAAATTGGCGACGCCAATAATTTCCTTCTCCTCCGGGTCGAGCAGCGCAAAATAATACGCGCTTCCCTGCTTATGAAATTCATTAATCATCGACAAGCGAGCCTGCCAGCCGGAAGGATAACAGTGGCTATCGTCACGGATGGGCTCCCAGGGTTTTAAAAACTGCCTGTTCTCTGCGTAATAATCGGCAAGACGCCATGCATCACGGTCATGGACCAGACGCACAACCAGACGATCGGTTGTCAAACGCACTTTCGGCACGTTACTGCGATAGCCAAACATCTCTTACTCCTGTACCTGAATAATAACCCGGGTTAACTCACTATACCTGTCCACAGGGGGTCTGTGAAAACAGCAACATACCTTTTTTCATACCCCGATCGCGATTTCGATAAACAAGCTCAATCAAAGCAGCATTTTGATAAAAAAATATTGTCGCTGGCAATATGGGAAAAGGTGAAGCGACCCGGCAGAATGGAGATGTTCATCTCTTTTTATTCCCCTGGAGGGGAAATGTCCCGCGTATCGCAGGCAAGGAGCCTGGGTAAATATTTCCTCTTAGTCGATAACATGCTGGTTGTGCTGGGCTTTTTTGTCGTCTTTCCGCTGATCTCAATCCGTTTTGTTGATCAGATGGGCTGGGCGGCATTAATGGTCGGGATTGCGCTCGGTCTGCGCCAGTTAATTCAACAAGGTCTGGGTATTTTTGGCGGCGCGATTGCGGACCGCTTCGGCGCCAAACCGATGATTGTGACCGGCATGCTGATGCGCGCGGGCGGTTTTGCCATTATGGCCGTCGCGCACGAGCCGTGGGTGCTGTGGCTCTCTTGTTTGCTTTCCGGGCTTGGCGGCACGCTATTCGATCCGCCGCGTTCCGCCCTGGTGGTGAAGCTGGTGCGTCCGGCGCATCGTGGCCGTTTTTTCTCGATATTGATGATGCAGGACAGTGCTGGCGCGGTCATCGGCGCGTTAATGGGCAGTTGGCTGCTGCAATATGACTTCCGTCTGGTGTGTAGCGCGGGCGCGGTGCTGTTCATTCTGTGCGCTATCTTCAACGCCTGTTACCTCCCGGCATGGAAACTTTCTACCGTGAGAACGCCAGTTCGCGAAGGGCTTGCGCAGGTGTTGCGTGATAAACGTTTTGTCACCTATGTATTAACCCTCACCGGTTACTACATGCTGGCGGTACAGGTGATGCTGATGCTGCCAATCATGGTGAACGATATCGCAGGATCGCCTTCTGCCGTGAAATGGATGTACGCCATCGAAGCGGCGCTGTCGCTGACGCTGCTCTACCCTATCGCACGATGGAGCGAAAAACGTTTTCGCCTTGAGCAGCGTCTGATGGCGGGCCTGCTGATCATGACGGTTTCCATGTTTCCGATTGGTCTGGCAACCTCGCTACAGCAGTTGTTCACGTTAATTTGTACGTTCTACATCGGTTCGATTATTGCGGAACCGGCACGTGAAACGCTGAGCGCACATCTGGCCAATGCCCGCGCGCGCGGCAGCTACATGGGCTTCAGCCGTCTGGGGCTTGCCTTTGGCGGCGCACTCGGCTACACCGGTGGCGGCTGGCTGTTCGATAGCGGGAAAGCGCTAAACCAGCCGGAACTGCCGTGGGCGATGCTGGGGCTTATCGGCATCATCACGTTTGTTGCCTTATGGTGGCAGTTCAGCCCTAAACGCGCCGCCTCCGGTATGCTTGAACCCCGCCTTTAGCCCTTTTATTCCGCGCAATTGATGGCCTGCAATTCACGCAGGCCATCAGTAGAATCTCATCCTAAGAAAGAAGAGATGGCACTTTCAGTATTTTCCGCTGTCATAATCACGACTGAAAGCGCAAGCTGCCTGTGGACAGGATTACAGCACAGCATCATATTGAGGAACTTCATGAAGAAATTTTTTGTCATTGCCGCACTGATCGTTGGCGGCCTGGTGGCGGGTTGTAATCAACTGACGCAATACACAGTGAGTGAACAGGAAATTAATCAGGCGCTGCAAAAGCACAATAATTTCTCGAAAGATATTGGCCTGCCCGGCGTGGCCGACGCGCACATCGTGCTGAATAATCTCACCAGCGCCATTGGCCGTGAAGAGCCGAATAAAGTCACCCTCACCGGTGACGCTAAACTGGATTTAAACTCGCTGTTTGGCAGCCAGAAAGCGACCATTGACCTGAAACTGAAGGCGTTACCAGTCTTCAATAAAGAGAAAGGTGCGATTTTCCTGCAGGAGATGGAAGTGGTCGATGCCAAAGTGACCCCGGAGAAAATGCAATCGGTGGTGCAAACTTTAGTGCCTTATCTGAACCAGTCACTGCGCAATTACTTTAATCAGCAACCGGCTTACGTGCTGAAAGAAGATGCCAGCAAAGGCGAAGCACTGGCTAAAAAATATGCGAAAGGCATTGAGGTAAAACCAGGACAAATTATCATCCCGTTTACGGATTAACATCGTAAAAAAGACGCCCGGCGGATATTTTCGTCGGGCGTCTTTTTTTTACAGAAAGGAGTGCAAAGGAAAACGTTTACGTTTATCCTTAGTGCCCGGCAAAAAACAGCCCTAATGACTGATTTCCCACCAGGCCGGAGCACACCCATGACCGCATTACCGCAAGTTCTGAAAATTCGCCGCCCAGACGACTGGCATATCCATCTGCGTGATGGCGAGATGCTGAAAACCGTCGTGCCTTATACCAGCGAGCTCTATGGTCGTGCGATCATCATGCCAAATTTGGTGCCGCCTATCACCACCGTGGAAGCGGCCATCAGCTACCGCCAGCGCATTCTGGATGCCGTTCCGGCAGGCCACGATTTTACCCCGCTGATGACCTGTTACCTCACCGACTCCCTCGATCCGAATGAAGTGGAACGCGGTTTTCAGGAAGGCGTATTTACAGCAGCTAAGCTGTATCCGGCAAACGCGACAACCAACTCCAGCCACGGCGTCACCAGTATCGATGCGATTATGCCGGTGCTGGAGCGGATGGAAAAACTCGGAATGCCACTGCTGGTTCACGGTGAAGTCACTCACGCCGACATCGATATTTTTGACCGCGAAGCACGCTTTATCGAGACGGTTATGGAGCCACTGCGCCAGCGTCTGCCGGGGCTGAAAGTCGTGTTTGAACACATCACCACCAAAGATGCGGCAGATTATGTACGTGAGGGCAATGAACTGCTGGCTGCGACAATCACCCCGCAGCATCTGATGTTCAACCGCAACCACATGCTGGTTGGCGGCGTGCGCCCACATCTTTACTGCCTGCCGATCCTCAAACGTAATATCCACCAGCAGGCGCTACGCGAACTGGTCGCCAGCGGCTTCGAGCGCGCATTCCTCGGGACTGACTCCGCGCCGCATGCACGTCATCGCAAAGAAGCCAGCTGCGGCTGTGCAGGCTGCTTTAATGCGCCCACCGCGCTCGGTAGCTATGCCACCGTCTTTGAAGAGATGAATGCGCTACAGCACTTCGAAGCCTTCACCTCGCTGAACGGCCCACGTTTCTATGGCCTGCCGGTGAATGAGTCTACCGTTGAGCTGGTACGTGAAGAGAGCCAGGTGGTTGAGAGTATTGCCCTTTCTGACGATGCCCTGATCCCCTTCCTCGCCGGTGAAACCGTACGCTGGACGGTAAAAAAATAAATCGCACGCTCCCTGTTGTAAGTTTTTTGCTTTAACTGTATAAATATACAGTACACATACAGGGGGCAACCATGCGCATTGAAGTGACTATTGCTAAAACCACAACCCTCCCCGCTGGCGCGCTTGACGCACTGGCGGGTGAACTCTCCCGACGAATTAACAATCAGTTTCCGGATAGCGGCGGCACCGTTTCGGTACGCTACGCATCGGCAAATAACCTTTCGGTTATCGGTGGCATTAAAGAAGACAAAGACCGGATCAGCGAAATTCTCCAGGAGACCTGGGAAAGCGCGGATGACTGGTTCATAACCGACTAATTTGCTCCCCATTGTGTTCTTTGCCGGGTCGCCCCGGCTTTTTTATTTCTCGCCGCCCCGCTTCTTTTTGGCCTTATTCTTATTCCATTAATAAAATCTCAGCCACAATGGTGATTTATTGCGCAACAAAACGCGTACTTTAGGAATTTGTGTTGCATTTTATTTAAAATCTCGAATATTAAGTAAGTTGTTGGTATACTGAAAAAGCTTCGAAAAAAACCTGCATTGAACCTCGAGAGTTGTTGCCTTTTAACAAAGATATAAGGGGTTATGATGGAAAAGAATAATGAAGTCATCCAGACCCATCCCCTCGTTGGATGGGACATCAGCACCGTTGATAGCTACGATGCGCTGATGCTGCGCCTGCACTACCAAGACCCCAATGAATCGAGCAAGAAAGAAGCTGAAATAGGTCAAACGCTTTGGTTAACAACCGATGTCGCTCGTCAATTTATTTCTATATTAGAGGCGGGCATCGCCAAAATTGAATCCGGCGATTACCAGGCGAATGAGTATCGCAGGCATTAGTGCTGATACGAATAATTATCAAACAGGCACCTTCGGGTGCCTTCTTTATTTTCAGGCTTGTATCAGGCTGGCTTGTTAATTACCCTGCTATACACATCATCCTGCATGCTGATGCGGCTTATCAAAAAACAATTCCAGGAAGCGCTATGCAATATGACTTAATCATTGTCGGCAGTGGCTCCGTCGGGGCGGCTGCCGGATACTACGCCCGTAAAGCGGGACTGAATGTCCTGATGACCGATGCCCACATGCCGCCTCATACCGAAGGCAGCCACCACGGCGACACGCGTCTGATTCGCCACGCGTATGGTGAAGGCGAAAAATATGTTCCTCTAGTGCTGCGCGCGCAGCAGCTGTGGGACGCGCTGGCCGCCACCAGCGGTGAAGACCTGTTCGAACGTAGCGGCGTGGTGAATTTTGGCCCGGCAGATTCAACCTTTCTTGCCACCGTGGCGGAGAGTGCGGAAAAATTTGGCCTTGATGTAGAACGACTGGATGCCGCAGGCGTAATGGCCCGCTGGCCTGAAATTCAGGTGCCCGAAGACTATCAGGCCATCTTTGAGCCCGCGTCTGGCGTGCTGAAAAGCGAGCTGGCGGTAAAAACATTGATCGCGCTGGCAAAGGAAGCGGGTTGCGCGCAGCTCTTCAATTGCCCTGTCACCGCAATTGAACATCACGCTAACGGAGTCGCGATAGAAACGTCAGAAGGCCGCTTTGAAGGGAAGAAACTGTTGCTCAGCGCCGGTACCTGGGTTAAGCAGCTCTACCCACAATTGCCAATACAACCGGTTAGGAAAGTGTTTGCCTGGTTCCAGGCCGATGGGCGCTACAGCCGCAAAAATAACTTCCCGGCGTTTACGGGGGAGTTGCCGAATGGCGATCAGTTCTACGGTTTCCCGGCGGTTGAGAATGAACTTAAAATCGGCAAGCATAATGGCGGCCAGCTAATCAATACGCCACAAGGGCGCAAACCGTTCGGTACCGTCGCCACCGATGGCTCTGAGGCTTTCAGCTTCCTGCGTAATATTCTGCCCGGTATTGGCGGCTGTTTGCACGGTGCCGCCTGCACCTACGACAACACCGCGGATGAAGATTTCATTATCGATACGCTACCCGGTCAGCCAAATACTTTACTGATTGGCGGGTTGAGTGGTCATGGGTTCAAGTTCGCGACCGTGCTGGGTGAAATCGCCACGCGATTCGCGCAGTCACAGCCAGAAACCTTTAACCTGGCGCCCTTCTCGCTTTCCCGTTTTGACGATTAATTAGTGCGGTTTGCCTGATGGCGCTGCGCTTATCAGGCCTACACTCGAAAGCACCTGACAAAAACGCAGGCACATACGATGATGTGCCTTTAAAGAGAATAATGATGCAGCGTCTATATCACTATCTGGTCAACAATCTGCGCGAGCACTTTATGATTTACGTCGCGCTCTGTCTGCTGCTGGCCCTGATCGATCTTATCTGGATTTTTTTCGCCTGATCACTGAGGGTCAGGAATACCCAGTTTAGTATTCAGCCGACCACGCGATTTATTGAAAATCTTGTTGCCATTTTCACGTCCGGCGCGGCGTTTACGCTGTTCCTCTTCCGGCAGTTTGTGCTCTTCCTGGCAGGCTTCGCTACAGCAGCCGTCATATTTCTCTGCGCAGGCCGGGCACTGAATGAAGAGCAGATGGCAGCCGTCGTTCAGGCAATTGGTGTGACTGTCACAGGCCGTCCCGCACTGGTGGCAGTGGGCAATCACCTCGTCAGAAATACGCTCTCCCATCCGCTCGTCAAACACAAAGTTCTTGCCGATAAAGCGCACCGGTAACCCCTGCTCACGCGCGCGGCGGGCATATTCAATAATGCCGCCCTCAATGTGCCACACCTGCTTAAACCCGTTATGTTTCATCCAGGCGCTGGCTTTTTCGCAGCGAATTCCCCCGGTGCAGTACATCACAATCTTCTTGTCTTTATGTTCCTGCATCATCTCGACGGCTTTCGGTAGCTGATCGCGGAACGTATCTGCCGGGATCTCCATGGCGCGTTCGAAATGGCCGACTTCATACTCATAGTGGTTGCGCATATCGATGAACACCGCATCCGGGTCATCCAGCATCGCGTTCACTTCCGCCGCTTTTAAATAAGCGCCGACATCGTTCGCATCAAACGAGGGATCGTCAATGCCGTCCGCCACAATGCGGTCGCGCACTTTCATGCGTAGCACCCAGAATGATTTGCCGTCGTCATCCAGCGCGATGTTAAAGCGCAGCCCGTCCAGCGCAGGGTCAAAACGGTACAACAACTCGCGCAGCGCTTCGACATTGCTTGCGGGAACGCTAATCTGCGCGTTGATCCCTTCATGGGCCAGATAGATGCGACCAAACACTTTCAGTTCGGAAAGTGCGAGGTAAAGGGCATCACGGGTCGCTTTCGGGTTAACGATGGTGAAATACTTATAGAATGAGATTGTCGTACGCGGCTCGGTTTCAGCGAGCATCTGCGCCTTCAGGGTCTCATTCGATATGCGGTTATGTAACACTGGCATGGTGCTCTAATCCTGCAAAAGGGAATGAAATATATAGATCGGGCGGATGATATAGCAATCATCGACAATTTACATCCACACATTTTGCGCTACATTTGTCTCTCTATAAAAACATCGACTGAAACATTTGCTCGAATTATCGACACTCGTACCCTCGTCAGTTTGGCTGGCGGGAAAATAATGCGACAATAGCGGGAGTGGCTCGATAAAACAGGAAAGACATGACCCAGTTACCCAAATTTACCGCGGCGTTGCTGCATCCACGTTACTGGCTAACCTGGCTGGGAATTGGCCTGCTGTGGCTTATCGTACAGTTGCCCTACCCGATCATTTATCGTCTCGGCAATGCCATTGGCCGCGTGGCGCTGCGTTTTATGAAACGCCGCTCAAAAATCGCTTATCGCAATCTCGAATTATGCTTCCCGCAAATGAGTGAAGCCGAACGTCATCAACATGTGGTGAAGAATTTCGAATCGGTCGGTATGGGCCTGATGGAAACCGGGATGGCGTGGTTCTGGCCCGATCGCCGTATCGATCGCTGGACGGATGCCAGCGGTCTGGAGCATATCTCCGCCATGCAGGAACAGAAACGCGGTATTTTGCTGATCGGTATTCACTTTCTGACGCTCGAAATGGGTGCGCGAATGTTCGGTTTCTTCAACCCAGGCATTGGCGTCTATCGCCCGAACGACAACCCGGTTATCGATTTACTGCAAACCTGGGGGCGGATGCGTTCCAATAAATCGATGATCGACCGGAAAGATTTGAAAGGCATGATCCGCGCGCTGAAAAACGGCGAAATCGTTTGGTATGCGCCTGACCACGACTACGGCCCGCGCGCCAGCGTATTTGCGCCGTTGTTTGCCGTCGAGCAAGCCGCCACGACGTCAGGCACCTGGATGCTGGCACGCATGTCGAAGGCCAGTATTGTGCCATTTGTGCCGCGCCGCAAACCTGACGGCAAAGGCTACGAGTTGATTATCCTTGAGCCGGAACTCTCCCCGCCGCTGGATGACGCAGAAACCACGGCCGCGTGGATGAACAAGATTGTCGAGAAGTGCATCATGATGGCCCCGGAGCAGTATATGTGGCTACACCGTCGCTTCAAGACGCGCCCGAAAGGGATGCCTTCCCGCTACTGAACGTTAGCGCAGCCTTCACGGCTGCGCTGATGCCTGGCATTGCAGTAACAATCACACGAGCGCATAATTAGCAGGCTTATTGAATTATCTGTTCCCCTGCTCACTTTTGGAATTTTATGCCTGCTTCTGATGTTGATGCTCCCATAAACTGGAAACGTAATCTTACCATCGCCTGGCTTGGCTGCTTCCTGACCGGCGCGGCATTCAGCCTGGTGATGCCTTTTCTTCCTCTCTACGTCGAGCAACTTGGCGTGACCGGCCACAGCGAACTTAATCTGTGGTCAGGGATTGTCTTCAGTATTACGTTCCTGTTTTCCGCCATTGCTTCGCCATTCTGGGGCGGTCTGGCCGATCGAAAAGGCCGAAAAATCATGCTACTGCGCTCGGCGCTGGGAATGGCTATCGTCATGCTGCTGATGGGTCTGGCACAGAATATCTGGCAATTTTTAGTGCTGCGCGCGCTGCTTGGCGTGCTGGGCGGTTTTGTGCCCAATGCCAATGCGCTGATTGCCACTCAGGTACCACGAAATAAAAGCGGCTGGGCGTTGGGGACACTTTCAACGGGTGGCGTCAGCGGCGCGCTCCTCGGGCCGCTGGCAGGCGGTTTGCTGGCCGATAGCTACGGTTTACGACCCGTCTTTTTCATTACTGCCACAGTGCTGTTCCTGTGCTTTGTATTGACCTTGCTGCTGATTCGCGAACAGTTCACCCCGGTCAATAAAAAAGAGATGCTTCACGCCCGCGAGGTAATCAGCTCGCTGAAGAACCCCAAACTGGTGCTCAGCCTGTTTGTCACCACCCTGATTATCCAGGTCGCCACCGGCTCTATTGCGCCGATTCTGACGCTTTACGTGCGCGATCTCGCCGGCAACGTCAGCAACATTGCGTTTATCAGCGGGATGATTGCCTCCGTACCCGGCGTCGCCGCGCTGCTGAGCGCGCCAAGGCTGGGGAAACTGGGCGACAGAATTGGTCCGGAAAAAATTCTTATCACCGCGCTGGTTCTCTCCGTGCTGCTGCTGATCCCCATGTCGTTTGTACAAAATCCGTTGCAGCTTGGCATCCTGCGTTTTCTGCTTGGCGCCGCCGATGGCGCTTTACTGCCCGCAGTGCAAACGCTGCTGGTGTATAACGCCAGCAACCAGATTGCCGGGCGGGTGTTCAGCTATAACCAGTCGTTTCGCGATATTGGTAACGTGACCGGGCCGTTGATTGGCTCGGCGGTGTCGGCGACCTACGGTTTTCGCGCGGTGTTCTGCATTACCGCCGCGGTGGTGTTGTGCAATGCGATTTATACCGGCTTTAGCCTGCGTCGTCGCGCCCCGGCTAAGACAGTCGGGTGATTTTCAGCCATTTTTTCTTGCCCGTTCCAATCTTAAGCTATTCTTTCCCTGAATATACCCGGAATGTTGCCCGTCTGAACGGGCAACACCCGAGACCACGTCAAATCGCAGGGAGAATAAGATGACTATGTATGCCACGCTTGAAGAAGCTATTGACGCGGCGCGAGAAGAGTTCCTCGCCGATAACCCCTCCGTTGAAGAGAGCGATGCGGATGTTCAGCAGTTGAATATCCAGAAGTACGTTTTGCAGGATGGCGATATCATGTGGCAGGCAGAATTCTTTGCCGACGACAGCGAAGAAGGCGAGTGCCTGCCGGTCCTGAGTGGGGAAGCGGCCCAGAGCGTCTTTGACGGCGATTATGACGAAATTGAGTTACGCCAGGAGTGGCTGGAAGAGAATACGCTGCATGAATGGGATGAAGGCGAATTTCAGCTTGAACCCTCGCTGGATACCGAGGAGGGCCAGGCTGCCGCAGATGAGTGGGATGAGCGCTGATTATTCGTAAGGGCCGTGGCTGGCGTCGATAGGCAACAGGAGCGTATCGAAGATCAGCGAAAATGGCAGGTCAATTATCGTCAGCCAACGCCACGCGGAGTCACGCAGGTCCCACTGCACGCCGGGATAGTATTGGTTTCCGTGCCCCTGGCCCGGAATGGTGCGACTGATAACGCTGCCGCATCCGCTCAATAACAGCGTCATCGCGATGACCAGTACGAATTTCATGCAATACCTCAACGTCAGACAAAAAAATACCGGCTTTAACGCCGGTATTTTCTTATTTTTACGGCTTATTTTGCTTTCATCGCCAGCGGGTTAATCGCCAGTTTCGAATACTCATCCACCCAGGATGTGTATTTCTCAGGCGCAGCCCATACGCGATAGTGCATACGCGCCATGGTCACCGGGTCACTCAGCAGCACTAAACGACGGTCGCGGTTAAGTTTGTCCGGCGTTTCGTTCAGCGCCTGCTCAACGTGGCGGTCGCGCGCAATCTCCAGCACATGGCTGGCACGGTGACGTGCGGTTGCCATGGCTGTCGCCAGCGCGTTATATGACGGGTTAAACACCGCGTGCATAAAGCCATCTTCCAGCGTGCGATTGCGGTTCAGTTGCAGGTAGGCATCCGTATCCGCCAGCACTTTCGGCGTGTTGTACTCTTCCGGGATCAGGAACAATTTCCAGCGCTTGGTGCGCAAACCCATCGTTGAACGGCTCGAAATAACCGAGACGAACGGCGAAAGGATCAGCGAGAAGACAATCGGCGCCAGCCAGAACAGGAAACGCAGATCCAGCCATGCCATACCAACGGCCCACACCAGACCCAGCAACAGCTGAGAGCCGTGACGCATAAACGCTTCGCCCCACGGCGTAGAGTCATCATCACGCTGCGGCGAGTTCCAGACCACTTCCCAGCCAAGGAACGCGCTGACCACGAACACGGTGTGGAACAGCATACGCACCGGTGCCAGCAGCACGGAGAACAGTACTTCCAGCAGCAGAGAAATCGTCACGCGGATAAAGCCGCCGTACTCTTTCGGCCCCTTACACCACACCAGAATAATACTGAGCAGTTTCGGCAGGAACAGCAGCACCATGGTTGAAGCAAACAGCGCAATCGCCAGTTCAGGACGCCACTGCGGCCACACCGGGAACAGCTGGCGGGGTTGCAGGAAGTACTGCGGCTCGGTGAGCGCATGCACCACCTGAAGCGCCGTAGACAACGCCAGGAACAGGAACCACAGCGGCGCAGAAAGGTAAGACATTACGCCAGTCAGGAACACCGCACGGTGAACCGGGTGCATCCCTTTTACCAGGAACAGGCGGAAGTTCATCAGGTTACCCTGACACCAGCGACGGTCACGTTTCAACTCATCGAGCAGGTTTGGCGGCAGTTCTTCATAGGAGCCCGGCAGGTCATAGGCTATCCACACGCCCCACCCTGCACGACGCATCAACGCGGCTTCCACGAAGTCGTGCGACAGAATCGACCCGGCAAAGTTACCGTCGCCCGGCAGCGGTGCTAACGCACAGTGCTCGATAAACGGTTTCACGCGGATAATCGCGTTATGCCCCCAGTAGTGGGATTCACCCAACTGCCAGAAGTGAAGACCGGCGGTAAACAGCGGGCCATAGACGCGTGTGGCGAACTGCTGGCAACGGGCATACAGCGTATCCATACCGGACGCACGCGGCGATGACTGGATGATCCCGGCATTCGGGTTCGCTTCCATCAGGCGCACGAGGTTGGTCAGGCAATCGCCGGACATCACGGAGTCGGCATCCAGCACCACCATGTAGCTGTATTCGCTACCCCAGCGGCGGCAGAAGTCATCGATGTTACCGCTTTTACGCTTCACACGACGACGACGACGACGGTAGAAGATCTGCCCTTCGCCCTGCACTTCGGCAATCAGCTCCATCCACGCTTTCTGCTCAGCAACGCAGATATCCGGGTTGTAGCTGTCGCTCAGAATGTACACATCGAAGTGTTTCTGCTGACCGGTCGCTTTCACCGATTCCCACGTTGCACGCAGGCCCGCGAAGACGCGATCGACGTCCTCGTTACAGATAGGCATGATAAGCGCAGTGCGATGTTCCGGGTTCAGCGCTTCATCACCCACCGTGGACGCGGAAATACTGTATTTATCCCGGCCAATCAGCAGTTGCAGGAAGCCCATCAGCGCGGTCCAGAAACCGGCAGAGACCCAACAGAACAGCACAGCAAACAGCACCAGGATGCCACTTTGCAGCAGATACGGCAGCAGCTGCATAAAGGAGACCCACAGGTCCTGGCCGACCATATCGGCAGGGTTAATAAATGCCCAGCCCTGATACGGCAGAATGGTTTTCATGTACCAGGTCGCCACCACAGTCTGTGCAAGCGTCAGGATTAGCAAAATGTAACGGCGGATAGAACCCGTCGTACGCCATTTTTGCTCGTGCTCCTGCTCTTCTTTCGTCAGACGAGAGACATAGCGCGGGGTAACATCACGACCGCGCAGGCGATCCCAGAAGCGACCAATTGGGTTGGTGCGCCACGGGTCCGGGAACATGGAAGATCGCTTCGCTTTCGGCATTGCCTGAAGCTGGGTGCGGCCTTCGTCATCTTTGATGAGCTGGTCACCGGCCAGAGAGTCTGGCCAGTTTTGCTCAAGACGCGCTTTCACGGATGCGAGCGGGGTATCGTCATCGCGTTCAAACGTTTGATGCTCGGTATCCAGCGCTTCGTGCACGGCACGCAGGCTGGAATCGGGCAGCGCCGATTTTTCAGCCTCCGTGAGCGACAGCGCGTCAATGTACTTCGTTGTCTTATTCATTGGCAGGCAGCTGATAGCTCCAGGTTTCACTCAGCGTTTGGTCAGCGTTGACCAGCGCCGCGCGCATTTCAGTGGTTTTCTTCGGATCTTTCACTTTAACGCGCAACGTCAAGCGCCAGCCTTTAGTGACCGGGTTATAACGTACGCTGTTTTCAACGATTTCACCGTTGTCGCCAATGCTGGCTTGTGAAGTAACAGGCGTATCCTGCGGCAGTTTTTTCATGTCCGCACCGGTGAAATCAACCACAAAGGCCATCGTGCCATCCGGTTGACGAATCAGGTTGGACTGTTTCACATCACCGGTAGAGCGACGCGTCTGCATGACGTACGCGCTATCCGGCGCATGCAGTTTGTCTTCGTCACGGCTGAAGGTGATGCTGTATTTGTAGTTCATCTCTTTACCGGCTTCCGGGAGTTGGTCCGGTGTCCAGTAAGCGACGATGTTATCGTTGGTTTCATCGTTGGTCGGAATTTCAACCAGTTCGACGGTGCCTTTGCCCCAGTCACCTTTCGGCGTGATCCAGGCGCTTGGGCGCAGGTCATAACGATCGTCGAGATCTTCAAAGCGGGAGAACTGACGGCCACGTTGCAGCAGGCCAAAACCCTGCGGATTTTCAGTCGCATAGCTGCTGACGGCCAGATGTTTCGGGTTATTCAGCGGACGCCAGATCCACTCACCGTTGCCCGCGTGAATAGACAGACCGTTGGAGTCATGCAGTTCCGGGCGATAGTTAGTGACCTGCGACGGCTGGTTCGGCCCGAACAGGAACATACTGGTCAGCGGCGCGACACCCAGTTTACCGACTTTGTCACGCAGGTAGATTTTGGTTTGTACATCCACAACCGTGTCGCGACCCGGCATGATGACAAAACGGTAAGCTCCGGTGGCGCGTGGAGAATCCAGCAGTGCGTAGATGGTCAGGCGCTTGTCGGTGGCTTTCGGACGCTCGATCCAGTATTCACGGAAACGCGGGAATTCTTCACCGGACGGTAAAGCGGTGTCGATAGCAAGACCACGTGCGGATAAGCCATACACCTGCCCCTGGCCCAGGACACGGAAATAGCTGGCACCCAGCATGCTGACGATTTCGTCGTTTTTGCCTTTGCTGTTGATAGGATAAAGCACTTTAAAACCGGCGAAGCCAAGGTCTTTTACCGTGTCTTTATCGTGTTGTACATCACCGAAGTTAAAGTAGTCCGGGTTGTATTTAATTTTGCGTACGGACGTAGCGGTAACTTCGTTAATGGTAACCGGCGTGTCGAAGTACATACCCTGGTGGTAGAACTCGAGCTTAAATGGGGTCTTAACGTTGCTCCAGTAGGCCTTATCGTGGTTGAACTGAATCTGTTGGTAGTCCGCGTATTTCATCTCGCGGAATACGGAAGGCAGGTTGCTTTTCGGCGCTTCATAGCTCTTCCCGGCCAGTGATTTCGCCTGCTTTGCAACGTCATCAATGCTAAACGCCCATGCAGATGAAGTACACAGGGACAACATTACGGCAGCGCCAATCCAGCGCATTTTCATCATCTGTGGTTTATTGTTCATATAGCTAAGCACTTCCCCCTTTGTGTGCTTAAATCGATCCGATCCATTTTACTGGAAACTCAAGCAATCCGACAACATAATCCCCATATTGTTCAGCATAGCGGCTCAGGGAATAAGCAACCGTTAACTGCTTTTTGCACTTTGCGTGCTTATCCTGGAGACAGGTACCCGGACTTCGTGTAGGGTTGCGTCGAATGTAAACGTTATCGCCGCGTGCGATAAGACGAATAGTCTGAGAATTTAGCTAACTCTATGAATAATGTACCTGCACAGCGCGAGTATTTCCTCGATTCCATCCGCGCATGGCTGATGCTCCTGGGTATCCCTTTTCACATTTCTCTGATTTACTCCAGCCACACCTGGCATGTTAACAGCGTTGAACCCTCATGGTGGCTCACGCTATTTAATGATTTTATTCATGCCTTCCGCATGCAGGTGTTTTTTGTCATCTCCGGCTACTTCTCCTACATGCTGTTTTTGCGTTATCCGCTGAAGAAATGGTGGAAAGTGCGCGTAGAGCGCGTCGGGATCCCCATGTTGACCGCGATCCCTCTGCTGACGCTGCCGCAGTTTTTGATGCTGCAACACGTCAAAGGCAAGACGGAAAGCTGGCACACGCTGTCGCTCTATGACAAATATAATACGCTGGCATGGGAACTGGTGTCACATCTGTGGTTTTTATTGGTTCTTGTGGTGTTGACCACACTTGGCATCTGGGCATTCAAGGTCATTAAACGCCGTCAGACGCCAGGGTGTTTAGATAACCTGACCATGGGAAAACTGACGGTCTGGTTCCTGCTGTTGGGCGTGCTGTACGCCGCAATCCGACGCACGCTGTTTATCGTTTACCCGCCCATTCTCAGCGACGGCCTGTTTAACTTTGCGGTGATGCAAACGCTGTTCTATATCCCCTTCTTCGTGCTGGGCGCGCTGGCATTTATTCACCCACGCGTGAAAGAGCTGTTTACCACCACCTCCTGGCCGTGCGTGATTGCCGCCATTGCTGGTTTCATCGCCTATCGTCTGAATCAACAATACGGCTCCGGCGATGCGTGGATGTATGAAACCGAGTCGGTGATCACCATGGTGCTGGGTCTGTGGATGGTTAATGTTGTGTTCTCGCTGGGCCACCGCCTGCTGAATTTCCAGTCTGCGCGCGTGACCTATTTCGTTAACGCCTCACTGTTTATCTACCTGGTGCACCATCCGCTAACGCTGTTTTATGGCGCGTGGATCACGCCGAATATTAGCTCCAATATCGTGGGCTTTGTTACCGGGCTGGTCTTTGTGATTGGGTGCGCGCTGGTGCTGTACGAGATCCACCTGCGTATTCCGCTACTGCGTTTCCTGTTCTCAGGAAAACCGCAGCAGAAGGTTGAAAAAGCGCAGCCTTCACGCGGCTAACGCCCAAACAAAAACGCCTGATACGTTGCGGTATCAGGCGTTTTTTTATGCGTCGACGTCGTCGCCCTGTTGGCTTAATAACCGTTTATACAGCCGGGCGTTCTCTTCGTCATAACAAACAAACCAGACTTTCTCCGGCGTGCGGTGAAACGTCAGAAAACGCTCAACCGTATGAAAAGCGATTTCTGCGGCGGCGGGTTTCGGGTAGCCGTACACGCCTGTCGAGATTGCCGGAAACGCAACGCTCTGATAGCCGTTATCCAGCGCTAGCTGCAAGCTGTTACGATAGGCCTGCTCCAGCAGCGAGGCTTCATGCGCATCGCCGCCTTTCCATACTGGCCCGACAGTATGGATAACCGCCTTCGCCTTCAGATTACCCGCGTGGGTAATCACAGCATGACCCGGCGGGCATGTCCCTTGTTGCTGACGCACGACCGCACAGGCTTCTTCTAACGCCGGGCCTGCGGCACGGTGAATGGCACCATCAACGCCGCCACCACCCATCAGAGATGGGTTTGCCGCATTGACGATCACATCCACGTCAAGTTGGGTGATATCTCCCTGCAACACCTGAATACGTGCTGTCATGCTGACCTCCTGCCGACCACAAACCTGTTATCCGTTTAGACAATAGAGGTGGTGAGCTTACTGACAAATAATAGAAACCCTCTGCGGGGTTGCCATTATTGATACTGCACGCTTATCACAGCAAGCGTTTTCTGTTTATTCAGCCACTGCATATCCAGCGTGGCATCCTTCAGATGTTGTGTTTCTCCGTGCGAAAGCGACGTAACAGGAATCGTATTTTGATGATGATTACCGTCGCGGTAACAAGAAACTTTAACATTGCGCATCGAGGGGTCCACCGTGCATCCCCCTTCAACAATTTGCCCGCGAAAGTGAATAACGCCTCCCTGGCCTAATCGCTCGGACCCCGCCAGCGCATCGAAACAGACGGCGGGAGTAAAACAGAGTATCAACAACGCATTACCGAAAAATGCTTTCATGTAAGCCTCTTCACAAAGCCTCATCCCTGATTGTTGATTACGATGGGTCATCTGTGCATCTTTTCAGGCTAGCAGCACATGAGATGTTTTGGAGGAATCAGCAATCAGCGAATGAAATTAAATGTTGTGTTGTTCAATACGTCATTTATTTTCAGAGAGTTAAATGACCCGCTATTGGCAATTCAAACCGCGATTACCAACAGAGAAGCTATCGGCAGTGGGGGAAGATACTTTAGACAGAGAGGCATTCAGGTTTTTTGTGGGTCAAGGGTCCAGGTTTCTGTGAGATCGATATTGCGGCCATCAGACACGCGCACGGTCACCACCACGTTGTCGCCCGGCGCAGGCGTCAGTATCAGCGTGGCCAGCGCCTGCGGTCTGCGCGCATGAATCACCAGCACACTTTTTTGCCGGCTTCGACTGGTGCCCGATGCGCCCAGTCGTTCGGTTTCCATGCTGACTTCGCACTGGCACTCTACGGGCAGCGTCACCATCGGGATCACGGTAACCTGATCGCCTTCTTTCTTCGACTCAAAGCTCAACGTTCCAATGACCATTGCAGCAAGAATGAGACCAGGCATCTTATGATTAACCTCTCTGTAGTGTGTCAGCGACCAGACCGAGCCAACATAACGCGCTCATAACCTCCATCGCCATGAGTTCAATAAGAATTGTCCTAAGCTATTATTGTCACAGGTGAAAATCCTCAAATATATTATTTATAATACCATTAAATTGCTTAATAAAATTAATAAAAATCTATCTCAACCGTGCAGATAATGTAACTAATGCTTTTTTATTATTTTTGATAAATTCATTAGATATCAATAAAGTAAAAATTAATTCTGTTTTTAAACTTTGACATTCATCATACGAAACTGAGTTTAGAAAAAAACATAACTCAAATTTACATTTTGTTACACTATATAAACTTGTTTAATTAATTTGCCCTACCTAAATTTTAGATTAATTCATATTTCGTAGTCCATTGGCATTGCCGCGCTTCCTGCGGCCGCCTGAGCGTGCGTGTTGTTACTGTTTAACCTTATATTTCAACTATATAAAAATGGCATATATCTCTCTGGAGTGAACCATGAGAACGAATAAGAATCCGTCTGAGCCCAGATTTTTGTTTCTGATAACAAAGCCGTCGTTGCAATCAACGCTTTTGTTACAGGCACTTAAGAAGCGTTTCTACAATGAAGTGACACTTAAACATTGCGATGTCATCGACAGTTCAACGATTGAGGATGGCGATCTGCTTTTATTCGACATGATGTCCCTTGAAGAACAGACTTCGCGGCAGTGGTGCCAGGATCTGCAAAACTGCCAGAAAAAGTTTAAAACACTGCTTTTTAATATTCCGCCACATTATCATCACCGCGACATTGTCGAATGGCCGATGATTAACGGCATATTCCATACAGAAACCGGCGAAGAAAATTTAATAGAAGGTATCAGAACCGTATGCCGGGGTGAGAAATTTTTTCCTAAGTCGATTAATGACTATCTTACACAGCAGCTAAATTTGTCCCATCCGCAGTGGAATGAAACCGTTGACCTGACACATCGCGAAAAACAGATCCTGAGCAAACTTCGACAAGGCGCCTCCAACATCGAAATTGCTCATCTGCTGTTCATCAGCGAGAACACAGTCAAAACGCATATCTACAATCTCTTTAAAAAGCTCTCGGTGAAGAACCGAACTCAGGCCGTGTTTTGGGCGAACAAATACCTACGGTGACTATCATGAAAACCGTTCCTGTATTGGCGACAGTTCTGCTTTTACATCTTGCGCCAGCCCCGGCGGCAGAACTTGAAGTTCCAGGGTTGATTGTCACTCGTGCTGTTACCTCGGTGGGACAAAAGTTCTGCCGAGATTTTAGCGAGCACTGGACAGATAATAAAATTAACCTGATTATTATTGAACGCCCCAGCGCACGCTGGGGCAGTATTATGACCATTCGCTATAATCAAGATATTGTCTTCCAGACAATAGTTTCACCTGTCATGCGAAATTATGATGCGGTGATTACACAAGCCGTCGCATCAGTACAGGAAGAAATACAAAAAAGGATTATAAATCAAGCGTTATTGCAAACTGGAGACCTTTCCTCCGACGAATACTAATCTGAAATATATTATATAGAAATAGTCCTTTTGTGCTGTTGTAATTTACAACCCGGAAAATAGTCGTAGCGCAATTAATTATTATTAATTGTGCTCACGGCTTCTTGCGTAAATATTTCACAGAGGGGTATTTAAATGTCACCATTCAGAGAGGCAAGAACAAGATGCGTATCGTTACTCTGGCAGTTGTAGCTGGACTCTTGTCTGGGTGCATTACAACACCGCCACAAGAAGCCGCCAAACCTACATTACTTCCGCGTGATGCGACCTATAAAGATCTGGTTTCGCTCCCTCAGCCGCGCGGAAAAATATATGTTGCTGTCTATAATATCCAGGATGAGACGGGCCAGTTCCAGCCTTATCCGGCCAGTAACTTTTCAACATCGGTACCACAAAGCGCCACGGCAATGTTGGTTTCCTCTCTGAAAGACTCTCGCTGGTTTGTTCCTCTGGAGCGTCAGGGGTTGAATAACCTGCTTAATGAACGAAAAATTATTCGTGCGGCGCAGCAAAATGGTACCGTCGGTGATAATAACGCCAGCCCGCTTCCTTCACTCTATTCAGCAAACGTGATTGTTGAAGGGTCGATTATTGGCTATGCCAGCAACGTGAAAACCGGTGGCTTCGGCGCGCGCTATTTTGGTATTGGCGGCAGCACCCAGTATCAATTAGATCAGGTGGCCGTTAACTTGCGTATTGTGAATGTCCATACTGGCGAAGTGCTCTCCTCGGTGAATACCAGCAAAACGATTCTCTCTTATGAAATTCAGGCAGGCGTCTTCCGCTTTATTGATTACCAGCGTCTGTAAGAAGGCGAAGCGGGCTTTACCACCAACGAGCCGGTGATGACCTGCCTGATGTCGGCCATTGAAGAAGGCGTCATCCACCTGATTAACGATGGAATCAACAAGAAACTGTGGGCGCTGAGTAATGCCGCGGACATCAACTCCGAAGTGCTGACCCGCTACCGTAAAGAGGCGGTAGAAGGCTTGCTGATGCCCGACGAGCTGACCCAATCACCGCCGCCGCAGACGGTTCGCCCGAACGTGCCAGCGCAGGCTCCACAGCAGAATCTCGCCCCACCGCAGGCACCGTTGCCGAAAGCCGCGAGCGAAAGCAGCTCCTGATAGCGTATCTTGCCGGCTGTCTGCTCTGCACAGCCGGTTTTTGTTCCTTTATTCCGCGCACAGAAAAGCCGCCACAAACGTGGCGGCTCATCAGGCAAAACATCACTTAGTGTTGATTCACAATTGCTGTGTTGCCAGACCCGGTCTGTTTCACATATGCCGTGGTTGAAATGCCTGCGACGGTTTGATTGATGTTCACACTGCTGCCATTGGCGCTGGTTTGCAGCACTTTAGCGGCTGCCACCAGGGTGCCGTAGCCGCCACCGTGTTTATCATCATCGAACGATTTATCCCAGCTGCTGCCGCCACTCTGATTAATGACAACATCGCTGTCTTTGGTGCCGCTGGTCTGATCGACATCCACCAGACCATTATTGACGTTGGTGGTCGCAGTGACAGTGTTACGACTGGTCCCGCCGCTTTGATCGATAGTCGCGATACCATTACTGCTGTTTTGTTCAAGCGTAATGGTGTTGCTGCTACCATTCTGGTTAACCGTAGCATCGTTTTTGAAGCCAAGCTGAGTCACATCCAGCACGTTGCCTCCGCTGCTGTGACCACTACCGCCTTTACGATCGTTTTTACCGTCGTAGAAGCCGCCGCCGGTTTGCGTCAGGTCTGCGGTGTTGTAGTTGCCTTTCTGTTTCAGTGTCAGGTCGTTGAAGCTACCTGACTGATTCACGGTTGCGCCGTTGCCCTGGCCATTCTGGCTAATATAGGCTTCGTTATAGTTACCGGAAAGGTTCGCGGTCAGGTCATTTTTACCTTTCTGGTAAATCACCGCCTTGTTATGCGTACCTGATTGGCCAGGGCTGTAGATGTGGTTATCACTCTGATCCTGGTTAATCACCATTTGGTTATCAGAACCACTTTGGGTGAAGGTATTACCGGAAGAGCCGCCTTTCGAATCGAGTAGACCGGTACCGATGGTGTTGTTTTTACCCCCGCTTTGGCGGATATACAACAGGCTGTTTTTGGCGGTTTGCAGGGTGCTCAGGGAGTTATTTCCCCCTTCCTGATAAATCAGCGTTGAGGAGCCTTTTGCCCCATCCTGCTCGACGTTGGCCAGATTATTGCCGCTGCCATAACCCGAGCCGCCTTTATCATCCCAACCGCCATGACCGCCGTGGCCACCATGGCCACTGCCGCTTGAGCCGCCCTGGTAGATGGCGACGTGTTCACTGTTGTTACCCGCATTCGGCCCGAAGCCTGGTAATTCGCTGCCGTGTGCGGCAACCGCGTCGTTAGCAAGCCCAGCGGTTGTGGTGAGTTCGGAATTACCACCGTCGGTTACCGCAGGTCCGGTATATTGCGCGAAGGCACTTCCAGAAATAACTAATGATGCGATTGCTGTCAATTTCCAGAGATTCATAGTAGTACCTATTATGTAGTTAACGTAACGGGTTAAATGAACTACCTCGTATAGCCATGGGTGACTTTTACGGTGATAGTTTTACCTACTCCAGTTTGACTTACCTTAATACCTGCCAGGTTATTTCCAACCTGAACAATTTTCGCATAATTCGAATAACCGTCCTGAGAAATAGCCGCTGCGTTCCCAGAACCTTTTTGTATTATTTCAGCATCATTACCCCAACCCGCCTGACTAATAATAGCAAGATCATTATTGCCATAAAGTTGTGTAATATCAGCCGTATGCCCTCCACCTTGTTGTTGAATAATTGCGTTGGTATTTCTACCTGTATGATATTGATCAATATCAGCCCGGAGCCCATCACCATTCTGTTTGATCCATGCGTTGGTCGCATTGCGAGGTAAGTTCAATTTATCTGGTAACGCGTAATCTTCAGCAGACAGGGAGGACAAATCAGGATGTTCATTTGAATTAGAATGCGCATAAACACCCATAGGAGTGAATGTCAGTAGTGCTGCGAGGACATAGCCTCTCATAGAATACCTCCGGTCGATGTAATTAAACTATTGATTACCCCCTTGTAAAAAACGAATATGTTACTGCATCCCGGCACGTTGCCAAGCATATACAAAATTTCACATATGGTAATAAGATTATTCCCCTGCGGATATTTCGTACTCATACAAAAACAGGATTTGTCCGTTTCCGTCAGAAAAAAGTGCTATTTTTCTGACAAGGTATTATGCCGCAAATAAAGAATCAGATTGATTTTTCTCACTAATATTATTTTGTGCTTTGCTTATTCAGAGCGTTTACATTAGATACCGTGGAAATCTTTGTATGGGGAACTATGATAAAAGCGTCGTGATACCACGCGTTCTCAAAAAACAATATCGCAGTATTTGATTGAGGGCACACCATGTTAAAACGTCATAAAGTGCTGTTGGGTCTGGCAGGCATTATGCTGGCGAACGTCTGTATCGCGGGGCAGCTTGTCTATACCCCGGTTAACCCAAATTTTGGTGGTAACCCATTAAATGGCTCCACGCTGCTTTCCGAAGCACAGGCGCAAAACGGCTACTCAGCGCCGAACTCCGATGATTCGTTTGATCAAACCTCTGCACTCAGCGCCTTTACATCATCAATCCAGTCTCAGTTGCTGGGGAGCTTGATGGGTAACGTCAGTCAGGGGAAACCCGGTAAGCTGGTGACGGAAGATTTTATCGTTAACGTGACCAATACAGATGGTCAGCTGGTGATGAATATTACCGATAGAAAAACCAATCAAACCTCGCAAATTGAAATTAGCGGCATGAGCAACTAAAAAACAAAACCGGCGACACAAGGTCGCCGGTTTTTATTATTCTACTGCGCGTTGTGTTGAGGCAGAAGTTCGCCGATTTGCCAGCCATAGCCCACTGTTTTTCATCGCGAAACCAAAAACCAGCCCAACGGCCAGTGAAGGTACCACCAGGCGCCAGTCGCCCTGCCCGGCAAACGTTGCGCAGGCCCCGATAAACGTTCCGGGAACAAACGACAGCAACAGCTGTTTTGCCTGAATACACATCAGAAACGCCACCACGCCCGTCATCAGATAGCCAACGATTTCCAGATGCGGCGCCATTGCGCTGCCGTAAATAATCACCTGCGCCCACAGCACGCCGCTCATCGTGGTGCATGCGGAGATAAGCAGGCCCTTCAGCCCACCTTGTGGGCAGGCAAAATAGGCGGTACAGCCGAGGAAACCGGCCCAGCTTAATAATCCCAACGACACCGCTACCCAGCCCCAAACGCCGGAGAGAATGCCTGTGGTGATTGCAATAGAGAGAAGTATGTTCATGGCGGGCATTTTAGCAGATGCCCGCCGAGTTATTGAGATCGTGAACACGTTTTACGCAATGCAATTACATCCATTGCATCATAAACGTGATTTAAATCACTCTTCTTCCTCTTCCTGCAGCTCGTCCCACATGGCGCTAATCGCTTCGCGGGTCAGGAGCGCCAGAGTACGCCAGAACGTGGTCGCGGCATGGGCTTCTACTTTGCCAAGGAAAGTGCCGACCCATGGAAGAAGATACGTTTCGAACAGCGTCTCGAGCGCCTCGTTTTCATCCTCTGCCGAATTATCTTCCAGCCAGGAAGCCGCCAGCAGTAACGTCCCAATATGGTCGGCTGGATTTTCACCCAGCGGCATGCCGCGCGAAGTCAGAAACGCGCGCACGTCGGTTTCTGCCGCACCGTCAACCCATGCGCTACGGTATGGGGAAACCCGGCACTCTTCGCCCACAAACAGGGCATTATAATCTGCGGCAATTTGCTGAATATCACAGCTCTTTTGCAGACGGGTCAGCAGTTCATCCTGCTCCAGCGGCCAGTTCGCCGCCAGCTTCCCTTCGCGGATCAGGGTGAACAGCGGTACCAGCAGCGGGTCCTGCGGCTGACGGTAGTACAGCGAGCCCAGCGCCCGGCAGAGAATTGAAAACTCGTTCATTAATTAATCCATCTCATTCATTAAAATTCGGCAAATTCAGGAACCGGAGCTTTGCCGCGTGACTCCAGGAAATTCAGGAAACGACGTGGGGTAACATTAAGAATACGATCTTCGGGGAAATTGACGGCATCGAGGATCTTCCGACACTCGGTAAATTCGCCCAGGGTAAATGCCGTGTGGGAGTCTGAGCCCAACGCCAGCCAGCCGCCGGCATCGCGAACCGCTGCGGCGATGGCGCGACAGTTACCTTCGCTACCCACACGCGAGGTCAGGAACGATGAGTTATTGATCTCCAGCGCTACCTGATATTTAGCTGCTGCCTCGGCTACGGCCTGGATATCCACCGGGAATTTCGGGTTCCCCGGGTGGCTAATCATATGCACATTACCGCTGGCCATCGAGGCAATCATCGCTTGGGTGTGCGTGGCTTGATCCTGCGGTGGGAAAACCGGCTCGTGGAAGCCCGCAATAATGAAATCGAGCGAGGTCAGCATGGGCCCGGTACAGTCGATTTCACCCTGAGTATTTTTGATGTTTGCTTCGATACCGCGCAGGATCCCCACGCCATCAACGATACGCGGCCAGATACGCATATTAATAAAGTGCCAGGCGTGCGGTGCGTCGGCCATATCCGGGCCGTGATCGGTGATAGCAAAGAGTTTGATGCCTTTACGTTTCGCTTCGGCAATATAGTCATGCAGCGTGCTATAAGCATGCGTGCTGGCAACAGTGTGCATATGCAGGTCAACGGGATACATCACATTCTCCTCTATCGTGTTAGCGCCAAGAATAGCAGGAAACCTGGCCTTTTATTAGCGAAAACCCGGCAGAAGCCGGGTTTGTGGAGGTGATTAATAGCCGCGCTGGCGGTCGACCTGGCCACTCACGTGGTCGCCGCGCTCCAGCCCCGTAATTGTACGGGCGATATAGGCAATGGCCTCCTGCGGGCGGGTGACCGCTGCGATGTGCGGGGTCATCACCACGCGCGGATGCTGCCACAACGGGCTTTCCTGCGGCAGCGGCTCACGGCTGAAGACATCGAGCATCGCGCCCTTCAGCTTATGGTTGTTGAGCGCCTGCAACAGGTCATCCTCCACGACGTGCACGCCGCGCGCCAGATTCAACAGATAGCTCTTATCCTGCAACTGATTCAACAGGTCGAGATTAATAATGCCAACGGTTTCCGCCGTATTCGGCAACAGGTTGATTAAAACGCGCGTTTCACGCAGGAAATCGCCCAGTTCTTCGGTTCCGGCAAAACTTTGCACACCGGGCAACGTTTTGCGGCTACGGCTCCAGCAGCGTACCGGGAAGCCCCACGCCAGCAGACTTTCAGCCACTTTACCGCCCAGCACACCTGCGCCCATGATACCAATAGTGAAATCTTCGCGATGATAGTCGGCCAGCGGCTGCCACTCAGATTTCTGCTGCTGCGCCTGATAATCATCAAAGCGGCGGAACCAGTGCAGCACCTGACTTACGGCATATTCCTGCATTTGCAGCCCCATGCCGGTGTCTTCGAGGCGAAACAGCGGAATCGACTCCGGCAGCATTTCCGGGTTCGCTTTTAACTTACTGAGAATGGAATCTACGCCAGCCCCCAGCGCAAACACGGCTTTTAAATCGCGGCCCTGCAACATTTCTACCGGTGGATGCCAGACCAGCGCATAGTCGGCATGCTGATTGTCGCCCTTTTTCCACTCGCGAACGTTCGCGCCCGGCAGTTGCTTGCTCAGTTGGGCAATCCAGTACGGGGTATCAAAGGTCGGATGGTAAAAGATGATCTCCATAACTACTCCTGACATAAAGCGCCATCGTATTTTTATCTCTTCGGCGCGGTATTGATTGATTTTTTTAGCGGATCCTCAGCATAGCAAAATTATCTTATCAGTCCCGTAAAAAGCATTGTGGTGGCAAAAAAGGCGATTTATGACTGATTTAAAAGCAAGTTGCTTGAAGTTTGTCTAAACGAACCTTTTTTTAAAAAAGTTTATTGACGCAAGCAGCGGATTTCCCTAAATTAGCGCCCGTTCCAGCAGCAACGGAACAAACAATATGGTGAGGTGTCCGAGTGGCTGAAGGAGCACGCCTGGAAAGTGTGTATACGGCAACGTATCCGGGGTTCGAATCCCCGCCTCACCGCCATATTTTAAGAAGAGCTCGTACGAAAGTACGGGCTTTTTTTTTCGCATGTTGCACCGCCAGGCGGGGTGAGAAGCCCGGACCGGGGTTCGACAACTGGCGCAGCGGGTCACCCCCCCCTTTTATTCCTCCTCCATCTTCTGGTACTCCTCAGCCAGATAATCGACCAATGCTCTGACCGAAGGCAGTAATCCACGCCTGGATGCAAACACCGCATGGATCACCTCGCGACGCGGTTGCCACTCATCAAGTACTGACACAAGCTCCCCTGACGCCAGCTGCTCCCTCACCATCAATAGAGGTAATTGCACAATGCCTACCCCCGCTATCGCGGCTTCACGCAGCGCCAGCATGTCGCTTGTTATCATGCGCGGTGTAAACCAGACTTCAGCACGCGCGCCCTCCGGTCCACTCAATTCCCAGCGATGCTGTTTACCCGCGCCAGGGCTTAAGCCAGGCCAACTGCTCAACGAAGCGGGTGCCAGCGGCTTGCCCATACGCGCAACCAACTCGGGGCTCGCGACCAGTCGATGGCCACGATCCGCCAGCACGCGCATCACCAGATCGCTATCTTCAAAGGGCCGAGGACGTACGCGTATCGCGATATCTATCCCTTCCGCCACGACATCTACACGTCTGTTGGTCGCCTCGAGCTGCACATTGACGCCCGGATAACGCACCATAAAACGCGCCAGCATCGGACCAACGTGCACATGCAGTAATGTGACAGGGCATACGATCCGTACCGTACCGCGCGGTTCTGATTGTAATGTCGCCACCGCGTCCTGCGCCGCCTCCGCCTCTACCAGCATGGCTTTGCAGTGCTGATAGAACGTCTGCCCAACGTCTGTCACCGTAAAGTGCCGGGTGGTGCGATGGATTAACCTCACCCCAAGCCGCGCCTCCAGCTGCGCAATGCGCCGACTCAGTTTCGACTTCGGCTGATCGAGCGCCCTACCGGCCGCTGCAAATCCTCCGTGATCCACCACCTGCACAAACCATGCGAAATCATTGAGATCCTGCATATCTACCTCATCGTTCCATTTTCAGAACAGTGTAGCGCTATTTTGCCATCTACCGGGATATTAACGCCGAAAGTAAGCTTAATGACATCAGAAACAGAGATGCAGGAGATAACGATGAAAAAGATTACAGGCGTGTATACCGCCCCCGCCCCGCACTGGGTGGGCAATGGCTTCCCGGTACGTTCACTGTTTTCGTACCAGAGCCACGGTGAGCAGTTGAGCCCCTTCCTGCTCCTCGACTATGCCGGGCCCTTCACTTTTCCGGCAGGAAGCGAGAAGCGCGGTGTCGGGGAACATCCGCATCGTGGATTTGAAACCGTCACGCTGGTGTACGACGGCGAAGTGGAACATCGCGATTCAACAGGTAAAGGTGGCGTGATTGGCCCAGGTGATGTCCAGTGGATGACAGCAGGCGCGGGAATTTTGCACGAAGAGTTTCATTCTCAAGCCTTTAGCCAAACCGGCGGTGAACTCAAGATGATTCAGCTATGGGTCAACCTGCCGGCAAAAGACAAGATGGCGACGCCAGGCTACCAAAGCATCCGTGCAGAGGATATTCCGCACATCGCATTACCCGATGGCGGTGGCACTCTGCGCATCATTGCAGGCCACTATCACGACATCAACGGGCCGGCGCACACCTTCTCGCCGCTGAATGTGTGGGATATGCAGTTAAAACGCGGGCATGACGTTGAATTTAAGCAGCCCAATGGCTGGAGCACCGCGCTGGTCGTGCTAAAAGGCGAAGTAACCCTTAACGGAGAGAAATCTGCGCTGGAGGGCCAGTTAGTGGTTTTCGACCAGCAGGGTGAAGAGATACATCTTCAGGCACAAGCGGATTCCAGCGTTCTCCTGCTGGCAGGTGAGCCCCTGAACGAGCCGATTATTGGGTACGGGCCATTTGTGATGAATAACAAGGCGCAAATCGCCGAAGCGATTCGCGATTTTAATTCAGGCCGCTTCGGCCAGATTTAACAACACGAGGTAAATAACATGTCTATTCCCGCTAATTTTAACAATACCCGTCCGGTTATTGATGTTAATGATGCCGTAATGCTACTGATTGATCATCAAAGCGGCCTGTTCCAGACCGTGGCCGACATGCCTATGCCGGAATTGCGTGCCCGTGCGGCTGCGCTGGCAAAAATGGCGACGCTGGCAAAACTACCGGTCATCACCACGGCATCTGTTCCACAGGGGCCAAACGGTCCTTTGATCCCGGAGATTCACCAGAATGCTCCACATGCACAGTACGTTTCGCGTCGGGGGGAGATTAATGCTTGGGATAACCCGGAGTTTGTCGCAGCGGTCAAAGCGACGGGGCGTAATACCTTAATTATCGCCGGAACGATCACCAGTGTATGCATGGCTTTCCCGGCCATTGCGGCTGTCGCTGAAGGATACAAAGTTTTTGCCGTGATCGACGCATCGGGTACTTACAGTAAAATGGCACAAGAGATTACCCTCGCACGGGTGGTTCAGGCAGGTGTTGTGCCAATGGATACCGCAGCGGTCGCTGCGGAATTGCAAGGCACATGGAATCGCCAGGACGCAGCAGAGTGGGCAGACGTTTATACCAACATCTTCCCTGCCTATCAGTTATTGATTGAAAGCTATGGTAAAGCGCAGGACGTCGTGAAAAATAACGAATTGCTTGATTCACAACGTTGATTTACCTCCCCGTTCGCATCCGGACGGGGAATATGTTCAATGCTTAACCGAACGAGAGATAATTAAGAAATTATGCTTGACCGTTTTAGGGCAACTCCCTATAGTAGCGCCCCGTTGCCACCCAAGCAGTTCGGCAGCAAAACAATATGGTGAGGTGTCCGAGTGGCTGAAGGAGCACGCCTGGAAAGTGTGTATACGGCAACGTATCCGGGGTTCGAATCCCCGCCTCACCGCCATATTCGAGAAAGAGCTCGTACGAAAGTACGAGCTCTTTTTTCGCCTGTTGCACAGCCAGGCGGGGTGAGAAGCCCGGACCGGGGTTCGACAACTGGCGCAGCCAGTTGGACAGACCGTGAACGTAGTGAACGGGCTGCCCGCAGGGCGAGCGCAGCGAGTCAATCCCCGCCTCACCGCCATATTCGAGAAAGAGCTCGTACGAAAGTACGGGCTTTTTTTTCGCCTGTTGTTCAGGTGTCGCCTGCTCCCCTCACCCCGGCCCTCTCCCCAAAGGGGCGAGGGAGAAAACCAGCGCCGAACTTAACAGCGAGCACATTCGATCCCCTCGCCCCTTTGGGGAGAGGGTTAGGGTGAGGGGACAAATACCGCACCACGCCCAAAAACACCAAAGCCCGGTTACCCGGGCTTTGCCACAACCTCACCGCATCAGTAATACGCTTTCAGCGTTCGCTGGCACAGCGCCGAGCGCACACAATCTTCTTTGGTAAAGCGCACTACCCCTACCATCTCATCTTCTTCAAAGCGCTCCAGCGCGTCGCTTAACCCGGACAAGACGCCGCGCGGCAGGTCACACTGGGTGATATCACCGTTGACGATAACCGTCACGTTCTCCCCGAGGCGCGTCAAAAACATCTTCATTTGCGCAGCGGTGACGTTCTGGGCCTCGTCGAGAATGACCACCGCATTTTCAAATGTACGTCCGCGCATATAAGCGAACGGCGCGATTTCCACCTTGCCGATTTCCGGGCGCAGGCAGTACTGCATAAAGGACGCCCCTAGCCGTTTCACCAGCACGTCATAGACGGGCCGGAAGTAAGGCGCGAACTTCTCAGAGATATCACCGGGCAGGAAGCCGAGGTCTTCATCAGCCTGCAATACCGGGCGGGTAACGATTATCCTCTCCACGTCCTTATGAATCAGAGCTTCAGCCGCTTTTGCTGCACTTATCCAGGTTTTACCGCAGCCTGCTTCGCCGGTCGCGAAGATCAGCTGTTTGCTTTCAATCGCATTCAAATAATGCGCCTGAGCGTCATTGCGGGCCTTAATCGGTGAGTTATCGCGGCTGTCCCGCGCCATACCGATAGATTCCACGCCACTCATCTGCACAAGCGAGGTGACCGATTCTTCTTCACGCTGTTTATGGCTACGTGAATCCCGTCTCAGCACACGTTTCGCTTCACGACGAGCTTTAGTCACTGCTTTTTGTCTTCCCATGGATAGCACCTTGAGTTGTAGGTTTACATCACACGTGCCGTTGGCAGCACGATTATGCGCACGAACGTCTGAGGTTTGGCTTCCTTGTAAGCCATTGCTTGCCTGTCGAACTGACGTGAAAGCACGACTACGCGCATCGCGTTCCACATCGGGAAAGGGAGTGTTGTTTTCAGAATGAGATATTTTTGAGGTGACGAAATCGCTGCCGGAAGCTGAACCTCCGCTCGGAGTGGTGCGGTGACTGTTTTTACCTTGTCCGATAAAGGACGCTACCATTCGCGATCTCCATAGTGAGCTACATCACAACCGGGAACTACCGCTACTACTTATTAAATACATCAAAAATAATTAAGAATGCAATTTAAATTTTACCTAAAAGTAACAAATTAGATCCCATCCGTTCACAGACAGTCTCTTCTATTTATATTACAGAATTATATCAATGGGATAGAAACAAGAAAAAAGAGTGGATATACCACCTACCCAAAGAGGTAGGTGTTTTTCAGATTATTGACAACGTGCGCCTGGTTAATGCCGGATGCGGCGTAAACGCCTTATCCGGCCTACAAATTTTTGCAGGCATTTTGTAGGCCTGATAAGCGCAGCGCCATCAGGCAAGTTTGGAATGATTCAGGCTTCAAGCAGCGTTTGCCCAAGATAGGATGCCGATGACGGCACACCCGGCAGCACGAAGAAGTAGCCGCCGCCGATGGGTTTAACATACTCCTCGAGCGCTTCACCATTCAGCCGTTTCTGTACCGCGAGAAATCCCTTTTCCAGATCGTGCTGATAGCAGACAAATAACAGCCCCATATCCAGTTGCCCCGAATTGGTCACGCCGAGAGAATAGCTGTACCCCCGACGCATCATCAGGCTGGACTGCGTCTCGGCGGTTCTCGGGTTTGCCAATCGGATATGGCTGTCCAGCGCAATCACCTCACCTTCTGGATCACGGCTATAATTGGGTACATCATGCTCATGCTGCATTCCGAGCGGCGCACCACTCTGCTTATCGCGGCCAAAAATGGTCTGCTGTTCTTTGAGCGGCGTTCGATCCCAGAACTCGACGTGGAACTGAATGATGCGCACCGCCTGATACGAGCCGCCCACCGCCCACGCGGGTTCCTGTTGATCCTTCGTCACCCACACCACGTTGTCCATCAGCGATTTATCGCCACTATCCGGGTTTGCGGTGCCATCTTTAAAACCGAGCAGGTTAACCGGCGTCTCTTTACCTTTACTGCGTGCGGCGTGGTCAGAGATAAACCCTTCCCGCTTCCAGCGTACGCTCAGGAGATCCGGCGTGTGCTTAATGATGTCGCGCAACGCATGGATAACCGTATCCTGCGTATTGGCGCAAATTTGCAGCAGCAGGTCACCGTGGCATAACGCCGCATCTAATGAATCATTCGGAAAGCGCGCCATTTTTTGCAGCTTTTTCGGCGCATGCGCTGCCAGCCCGAAACGCTCATCAAACAGTGACTGCCCGACCGATACCGTCATGGTCAGGTTATCCGGGGCGATCCACGCCCCAAGAATACCGGAATCCATCGGCGGCAAACGCGGATTTGGCGTCTCTGGCGCCGGGCCTCCCTCAGTGAGAAAGGCAATCCGCGTGGTCAGCAGACGCATCAACCGTTGTAGATCGGCGCGATCGGAGGCCAGCACGTCAAACGCCACCAGCATCATCGATGCCTGCTGCGGTGTTAGCACGCCCGCCTGATGCACCCCGTAAAAAGGCTGTTTCTCATCGCGCCCGGTCACCGCTGGCGCAACGGCTTTCGCACCGTGCGCCACCGGGCAACCCGCCGCCAGCGCCAGCGCGCCTACGCCCTTCAGCCAGCGACGGCGTGAAGGTTCATTCACGCCGGTTTTATGTTGCTCTGCCATGATGCTTAATCCAGACCCAGAATCCCGCGCAGCTGCGCTAAATCTTCCGCCAGAGTGGTGATTGGCCCCTTCAGCGCGTTGCGATCCGCATCGGTCAGTTTGTCGTAGGTCTCAAAACCGTTTTTGGTGCGATATTTGGCGAGGATCGCATCGACTTTCTTAAAGTTGGCATCCACTTTCGCCAGCAGCGCACTGTTCTCTTTTTGCAGTTGCGGACGCAGCAGGTCAACAATCTTCTGCGCGCCATCAATGTTGGCCTGGAAATCCCACAGGTCGGTATGGCTGTAGCGATCTTCCTCACCGCTGATTTTGCTGGCGGCCACTTCTTCAATCAGCCCGGCAGCACCGCCGACCACTTTTGACGGCGGGAAGGCCAATTCTGCAATACGCTTTTGCAGGTCAACCACATCGCTGTAAAGCTGTTCGGCATACTTATCCATTCCTTTGGTGCTGTTGTCGCCAAAGAGTGCCTTCTCAAGACGGTGGAAGCCGGTGAATTTCGGGTCAGCGGCTTTCTGCTCATAATCATCTTCACGGGCATCGATGCTGCCATCGAGGTCAGAGAACAGCTCTGCAATTGGTTCAATACGTTCGTAGTACTGACGCGTAGGTGCGTACAGGGATTTCGCTTTTTCGATATCCCCCGCTTTCACCGCATCGGTAAAGGCTTTAGTGGCTTTTACCAGCTCTGCCGTCTGCGCAGTCACATAGGTTTTATAGGCGGTAATCGCCTCGCCCAGGCTTAATACCGCATCGGCTTTCGCCGCATCCTTCGTGGCTTCACCTTTAACAATCAGCTTGCCTTTCGGGTTGGTCAGCAGGCCGCAGGTCATCTCATATTCACCCGGTTGCAGATTGGCGGTCATTTTTTGCGTAAAGCCCGGCGCGATATTTTCACGCTCTTCTACCACCATCACGCCCTTGAGGATCTCCCACTCCAGCGCCTTCTGGCTATGGTTCTGAATGATAAACTGTGTTTTACCGGCATTGACGGTGAGCGTCATCGGCTCACACTGTTTGTCGTTTACCGTGACATTGACCTTCGGAATGTCAGCAGCCTGCGCAGAGAATGCGAAAGAGCACAGCGCGGCGAGCACGCTACGGCGAAAAATAGTGTTCATGGTCCATCCCTTTCAATGAGTAAAAGCCATTTGCCTTACGGGGCGATACGTGATGCTGCATTCGGCGCGCGCGCTGGCCAGAAAAAGAGCGCCAGCGCAGGCAGTAAATAGAGTAACCAGACCGCCACTTCACTGACGCTTGGCGCTTCCTGGTAGCCAAATATGCCTTCCATCAACGTGCCAAACAGTGAGTGGGTGGTGAGCGTGCCGCTGAAATCAAACGCGACATCCTGGAAGTGGTTCCACAGCCCGGCTTCGTGGAACGCGCGAATCGCTCCGGCGGCAAGCCCTGCGGCGACCAGCAAAATAAACAGGCTGGTCCATTTGAAGAACGCGCCAAGGTTCAGGCGAATGCCGCCCCAGTAGAGCAAGAAGCCCAGCACGACGGCTGTCGCCAGCCCCAGCACCGCGCCCAGCGGTGGCCAGATACCGAGATCCTGCTGGAATGCCGCCAGCAGAAAGAACACCGATTCCAGCCCTTCACGCGCCACGGCGAAAAAGACCATCATCACCAGCGCCCAGCCGTGGTGATTGCCCCGCGCCAGCGCGTTATCCACCGCCTGTTCCAGCTGCTGTTTTACGTTGCGCGATACTTTGCGCATCCAGAACACCATCCAGGTCAGGATGACGACGGCGATAACCGCCACGATACCTTCAAACAGCTCCTGTTCTTTTTGCGGGAATTCGCCGGTGGTTTCGTTGATAAAGATACCCAGCCCGAGGCAGAGCGCCGCAGCCAGGAATACGCCAATCCACATCACGCCTATCAAGCCACCACGCTGTGTGCGTTTCAAATAGCTGGCGATAAGGCTAACAATCAGCGCGGCTTCTAATCCTTCGCGCAGCATAATCAAAAAAGGCACAAACATGCGAACGTCCTTAAATGTGAATCGCAGTCAACACATGCAAAGAAAAGTAAATGTGAGTGATAGCGATTATCATTACGCAAAGACGAAATTCAAGTGAAATATGTCGGAAATGATAAGCAAATGTAAAAGCAGTAAGATGTGCAGGCGGGAAATTTCGGATGATAAAATGCCGGATGCGGCTAACGCCTTATCCGGCCTACAAATTCTCCTGTAGGCCGGATAAGCGCAGCGCATCCGGCAACGTGTTTACTCCGCCTGTAAACGCGACGGCGGTGCAGAATGGTAATGTGCGTCCGCTTCTTCGAAGCGTTTACGCATCGCCGCTGACGGTGCTTTGTCCAGCAGGCTGAAGATAACAATCCCCAGGCTACCGAAAATGAAGCCCGGAATGATTTCGTACAGGCCCAGCAGCTCGAAGTGCTTCCAGACGATCACGGTTACCGCACCGATAATCATCCCCGCCAGCGCGCCGTTACGCGTCATACGTGACCACAGCACCGAGAACAGTACCACCGGGCCAAACGCCGCGCCAAAGCCTGCCCAGGCGTAACTCACCAGACCAAGTACGCGGTTTTCCGGGTTTGCCGCCAGCGCAATCGCCACCAACGCCACCACCAGCACCATCAAACGCCCTACCCACACCAGCTCTTTCTGGCTGGCGTTTTTACGCAGAAACGCTTTGTACAGGTCTTCCGTAATCGCGCTGGAGCACACCAGCAACTGGCAGCTCAGGGTAGACATCACCGCGGCCAGAATCGCTGAAAGCAGAATACCGGCAATCCACGGGTTAAACAGGATTTGCGCCAGTTCGATAAACACGCGTTCGGCGTTCTGACTTACCGGGCCCGCAACCGCCGGGTTATTCTGGAAGTAGGCGATACCAAAGAAGCCAACCGCGACCGCACCCGCCAGACACAGGATCATCCAGGTCATACTGATACGACGCGCATGCACGATGCTGTGGTGGGAATCTGCCGCCATGAAACGCGCCAGAATGTGCGGCTGACCGAAGTAACCAAGCCCCCAGCCCATCAGGGAAATGATGGCGACGAAGTTCAGCCCTTTGAGCATATCGATGTTCTCAATGCTCTTTTGCTTGATAACCTCCATCGAATCATCCAGGCCGCCCACGGCGAGGATAACCATCACCGGCGTCAGAATCAGCGCGAAAATCATCAGGCTGGCCTGCACGGTGTCGGTCCAGCTCACGGCGAGGAAGCCGCCGATAAAGGTGTAAATGATGGTCGCGGCGGCACCGGCCCACAGCGCCGTTTCATAACTCATGCCGAAGGTGCTTTCGAACAGACGCGCCCCGGCCACAATGCCTGACGCACAATAGATGGTGAAGAACAGCAGAATCACCAGCGCAGAGATAATGCGCAGTACGCGGCTCTTATCTTCAAAGCGTCCGGTGAAGTAATCCGGCAGCGTCAGCGCATTATTGTTGGCTTCGGTGTGTACACGCAGACGACCGGCAACCAGTTTCCAGTTGATCCACGCGCCAACGGTCAGGCCGATAGCAATCCAGCTTTCCGAGATACCGGCGATAAAAATGGCCCCCGGCAGGCCCATCAGCAGCCAACCGCTCATATCCGACGCGCCCGCAGAAAGCGCCGTCACAAAAGGCCCAAGACTTCGTCCCCCGAGGATATAATCATCGAAGTTTTTCGTCGATCGCCAGGCGAAAAACCCAATTAATATCATGCCAAAGATATAGACAAAAAAAGTCACCAGCATCGGTGTGCTTATATTCATTAAACTCTCCAGATTTATTCGTCGACAACATCCGACTTGTCGTTATTCCCTTACCGGAACGAGGTAAAGGCCTGTTCTGTTATTCAGGCGACCGTATCCTGACGGAAGCGAAGATTTTTCACAAATGATTTAACACTGCATTCACATCGAATGCATCCCTGTCGTAATACCATTTTCCTATAGGTTGCACTCCCTCACGCTTTTTAGGGTTGCACCATTTAGAACTGTTAACTAGCCCTCAAAATCAAGCTTTCAGATACATCGGTTACATTCCATACCATCAGTTTTTCTTTTAACAATAAATTCATTTCTCAGGTTGCAATTGATGTCACATTTAACACGGTTGCACAAAGTTGCAACATAGTAGATATTCTTGCTACGCCTAAAATATGACTACAAAACAACAGGAGTAGATGGCATGGGCACCACCACCATGGGTGTTAAGCTGGATGAAGCCACGCGCGAGCGAATTAAAAGTGCGGCCACGCGAATTGATCGCACCCCACACTGGTTAATTAAGCAGGCAATCTTTAATTACCTGGAAAAGCTGGAAAACGATGAAGTCTTGCCAGAATTACCGGCACTGCTCGCCGGGGCCGCCAATGAGAGCGATGAAATCATCACCGCCCAGGAAGAGCCACACCAGCCGTTCCTCGAATTCGCCGAACAGATCCTGCCGCAGTCCGTGAGTCGTGCTGCCATCACTGCCGCCTGGCGCCGCAGCGAAACCGATGCGGTTCCTATGTTAATGGAGCAGGCTCGTCTGCCGGAAAATATCGCCGCTCAGGCTCACCAGCTGGCATGGAAACTGGCGGAAAAACTGCGCAATCAAAAAACCGCCAGCGGACGTGCGGGCATGGTGCAGAGCCTGTTGCAGGAGTTTTCACTCTCCTCGCAGGAAGGTGTGGCGCTGATGTGCCTGGCCGAAGCGCTGCTGCGTATTCCGGATAAAGCGACGCGTGATGCGCTGATCCGCGACAAAATCAGCAATGGCAACTGGCAATCGCACATTGGCCGTAGTCCATCGCTGTTTGTCAACGCGGCGACCTGGGGCCTGCTGTTCACTGGTAAACTGGTCTCCACCCACAACGAAGCCAGCCTTTCTCGCTCGCTCAACCGCATTATCGGCAAAAGCGGTGAACCGCTGATCCGCAAAGGCGTGGATATGGCGATGCGCCTGATGGGCGAACAGTTCGTCACCGGGGAAACCATCGCCGAAGCGCTGGCCAATGCGCGTAAACTGGAAGAGAAAGGTTTCCGCTACTCTTACGATATGCTGGGTGAAGCAGCCCTGACCGCCGCCGATGCGCAGGCCTATATGGTCTCTTATCAACAGGCGATCCATGCGATTGGTAAAGCCTCTAACGGGCGCGGCATCTATGAAGGCCCTGGCATCTCGATTAAGCTTTCTGCCCTGCATCCGCGCTACAGCCGTGCGCAGTATGACCGCGTCATGGACGAACTCTATCCGCGCCTGAAATCGCTGACGCTGCTGGCGCGCCAGTACGATATCGGCATTAACATCGACGCTGAAGAAGCTGACCGTCTGGAGATCTCCCTCGACCTGCTGGAAAAACTGTGCTTCGAGCCAGAACTGGCGGGATGGAACGGCATTGGCTTTGTTATTCAGGCGTACCAGAAACGCTGTCCGTTCGTCATTGATTATCTGATTGACCTCGCGACCCGCAGCCGTCGCCGCCTGATGATTCGTCTGGTGAAAGGCGCGTACTGGGACAGCGAAATCAAACGCGCGCAAATGGACGGCCTGGAAGGGTATCCGGTCTACACCCGCAAGGTGTACACCGACGTCTCTTACCTCGCCTGCGCGAAGAAACTGCTTGGCGTGCCGAACCTGATTTATCCGCAGTTCGCCACCCATAACGCCCACACCCTGGCAGCCATTTATCAACTGGCCGGGCAGAACTACTATCCGGGTCAGTATGAGTTCCAGTGCCTGCACGGCATGGGTGAACCGCTGTATGAACAAGTGGTGGGTAAAGTCGCCGAGGGCAAATTAAACCGTCCGTGCCGTATTTACGCCCCGGTCGGCACCCATGAAACGCTGCTGGCGTATCTGGTGCGCCGTCTGCTGGAAAACGGTGCGAACACCTCCTTCGTAAACCGTATCGCGGATACCACCCTGCCGCTCGATGAACTGGTGGCCGATCCGGTTGAAGCCGTTGAGAAAATGGCCATTCAGGAAGGGGCCGCTGGCCTGCCGCATCCGAAAATCGCGCTGCCGCGCGATCTGTACGGGAAAGACCGCGCCAACTCTGCGGGTCTCGATCTCGCTAACGAACATCGTCTGGCCTCGCTCTCTTCCTCGCTGCTGAACAGTGCGCTGCAAAAATGGCGTGCCCTGCCGATGCTGGAGCATCCGGTCGCCGAAGGCGAAATGACGCCGCTGCTTAACCCGGCAGAGCCGAAGGATATCGTTGGCTACGTGCGTGAAGCCAGCGAAAACGAAGTCGAACAGGCGCTCACCAGCGCGGTGAACAATGCGCCAATCTGGTTTGCCACACCACCGCAGGAACGTGCCGCCATTCTGGAACGCGCCGCCGTGCTGATGGAAGGCCAGATGCAGCAGTTAATTGGCATTCTGGTGCGCGAAGCCGGGAAAACCTTCAGCAACGCGATTGCTGAAGTGCGTGAAGCGGTCGATTTCCTGCACTATTACGCCGGTCAGGTGCGTCACGATTTCGACAACGAAACTCACCGTCCGCTGGGCCCGGTGGTGTGTATCAGCCCGTGGAACTTCCCGCTGGCCATCTTTACCGGGCAAATTGCCGCCGCCCTCGCCGCCGGTAACAGCGTGCTGGCGAAACCCGCCGAGCAAACGCCGCTGATTGCCGCACAGGGGATTGCCATTCTGCTGGAAGCAGGCGTACCGCCGGGCGTGGTGCAACTGCTGCCGGGCCGAGGCGAAACCGTGGGCGCGCAACTCACCTCCGACAACCGCGTACGTGGCGTGATGTTCACAGGCTCGACGGAAGTCGCTACCCTGCTACAACGCAACATTGCATCGCGTCTGGATGCACAAGGTCGCCCAACACCGCTTATCGCCGAAACGGGCGGGATGAACGCGATGATCGTCGATTCTTCCGCGCTCACCGAGCAGGTTGTGGTGGATGTCGTCGCCTCCGCCTTTGATAGCGCAGGCCAGCGCTGCTCCGCCCTGCGCGTACTCTGCCTGCAGGACGATATTGCCGATCACACCCTCACGATGCTGCGCGGTGCGATGGGTGAATGCCGCATGGGCAACCCTGGCCGTCTGACTACCGACATCGGTCCGGTGATTGATGACGAAGCCAAAACCAATATCGAACGCCACATTCAGGCGATGCGCGCCAAAGGCCGCACCGTCTTCCAGGCAGCACGCGAAAACAGCGACGACGCGCGCGAATGGCAGTCCGGTACCTTTGTTGCCCCGACGCTTATCGAGCTGGAAAGTTTTGATGAACTGAAGAAAGAAGTGTTCGGCCCGGTACTGCACGTGGTGCGTTACAACCGCAATAATCTGGACAAACTGATTGAGCAAATTAACGCCTCTGGCTACGGTTTGACGCTGGGTGTGCATACGCGTATCGACGAAACCATCGCTCAGGTCACGGGTAGCGCGAAAGTCGGCAACCTGTACGTCAACCGCAACATGGTCGGCGCAGTGGTGGGCGTGCAGCCATTCGGCGGTGAAGGATTATCCGGCACCGGCCCGAAAGCGGGCGGCCCGCTCTATCTCTATCGCCTGCTGACCAGCCGCCCGGAAACGGCGTTGGGCAAAACGCTTGCACGTCAGGACGCGGAATACCCGGTAGACGCACAGCTGAAAGCGCTGCTGGAAAAACCGCTCACCGCGCTGAAAAACTGGGGCAACGGTAATGCCTCGCTGAGCGCGCTGTGCCAGCAGTATGGCGAACTGGCGCAAGCCGGAACCCAACGCGTACTGCCGGGCCCGACCGGTGAACGCAACACCTGGACGCTGATGCCGCGCGAACGTGTACTTTGCGTCGCCGATGACGAACAGGATGCGCTGACCCAACTGGCGGCCGTCATGGCTGTCGGTAGCGAAGTGCTGTGGCCGGAAACCCCACTCCAGCGCGAACTGGCGAAAAAGCTGCCGAAAGAGGTGAGCGAGCGTATCCGCTTCGCCAAAGCGGATGTACTCATGAGCCAGTTCTTCGATGCGGTGATTTACCACGGCGATTCCGATCAGCTGCGTAAACTGTGTGAACAGGTTGCGGCCCGCGACGGCGCGATTGTTTCAGTGCAGGGCTTCGCACGCGGCGAAACGAATCTACTGCTGGAACGCCTGTATCACGAACGTTCGCTGAGTGTGAACACTGCGGCTGCGGGTGGGAATGCGAGTCTGATGACGATTGGTTAAACCGCGCAGATGCCGGATGCGGCGTAAACGCCTTATCCGGCCTACCGGCCTCGTTGTTCCAGCTTTTTCACCAGCGGCTGGACCACTTTATCCCCATGCTGACCAAAATATTGATATAGCGTATCGGACGCGCTTTTGGTCAGCACCATAATCTCGATGCGCCGGTTGCCCGCGCTTTGCGGATTTTTCGCATCCAGCAGCATCTGGTCGGCCATCGCGCTCACCTGCATCACTTTATCTTCCGGCATTCCGGCGTCTTCCAGCACCCGACGAGCCGAAAGCGCGCGGTCGCCCGAAAGGTTCCAGTTGTTGTAGATATTGCTTTTGTAGGCCATTGCATCGGTATGCCCGGTAATAATAATTTTGTTGTCGAGGGAGTCGAATACCGGCGCGAGTTCCACCAGCAGCGTTTTAAAGAACGGCATAATCTTCGCGCTGCCGCGCTCAAACATATTGCGGTTCTGGTCGTCTTTAATCAGCACGCGCAATCCCTGCGGGACAATCTCCATCTCCAGATTCGCTTCCATATGTGCATCACGGGCGATGGTGTTGATATCGGTTGCCAGTTCGCCAAGCTCAGTGGCGGATTTCTTCTTCAGCAGCGCTGTTTTCTCATTTACATCGCGCGCTTTTTTCTCCGTCTCTTCCGGCACCGCTACGGTGGCAGGTTTCGGCGGGCGGGTCGGGCTGATTTTATTTAACGGCGATAACCCGCCACCGTTGAAAATCGACTGCCCGTGCAGCGCGGCGATAATGCTTTCACGCTCGGTTTTACTCACGCTGTTAACAATCAACTTTATCGTCGTCACCAAAGGGGCCGAGCGTATTTCCGAGGTTTCTGCCCGCTTTACCTTAGACGCGATGCCCGGCAAACAGATGGCGATTGACGCCGATCTTAACGCCGGGTTGATCAACCAGGCGCAGGCACAAACCCGGCGTAAAGATGTTGCCAGCGAGGCCGATTTCTACGGCGCGATGGACGGGGCATCGAAGTTTGTACGCGGGGATGCCATCGCCGGGATGATGATTCTGGCGATCAACCTGATAGGCGGCGTCTGTATCGGGATCTTCAAATACAACCTGAGCGCCGATGCCGCCTTCCAGCAGTATGTGCTGATGACCATCGGCGACGGCCTGGTGGCGCAGATCCCTTCCCTGCTGCTCTCCACGGCGGCGGCGATTATCGTCACCCGCGTCAGCGACAACGGCGATATCGCCCATGACGTGCGCCACCAGTTGCTGGCAAGCCCGTCGGTGCTCTACACCGCCACCGGGATTATGTTTGTGCTGGCGGTGGTGCCGGGGATGCCGCACCTGCCGTTTTTGCTGTTCAGCGCCCTGCTGGGTTTTACCGGCTGGCGAATGAGCAAACAGCCGCAGGCGGCGGAGGCGGAAGAGAAAAGCCTCGAAACGCTGACCCGCACCATCACCGAAACCAGCGAGCAACAGGTCAGTTGGGAAACCATTCCGCTGATCGAGCCCATCAGTTTAAGCCTCGGTTACAAACTGGTGGCGCTGGTAGATAAAGCGCAGGGCAACCCGCTCACCCAGCGTATTCGCGGCGTGCGGCAGGTGATTTCCGACGGCAACGGCGTGCTGCTGCCGGAGATCCGCATTCGGGAAAATTTCCGCCTCAAGCCCAGTCAGTACGCCATTTTCATCAACGGCATAAAGGCCGATGAAGCGGATATTCCGGCGGATAAACTGATGGCCCTGCCCTCCAGCGAAACCTACGGCGAGATTGGCGGCGTGCTGGGGAACGACCCGGCGTACGGGATGCCGGTCACCTGGATTCAGCCTGCGCAGAAAGCGAAGGCGCTGAATATGGGGTATCAGGTGATCGACAGCGCCAGCGTGATTGCTACCCATGTAAATAAGATTGTGCGCAGCTATATTCCTGATTTGTTTAACTATGATGATATTACGCAGTTGCATAACCGATTGTCGTCGATGGCACCGCGTCTGGCGGAAGATTTGAGCGCGGCGCTGAATTACAGCCAGTTGCTGAAAGTGTACCGGGCGTTGCTGACCGAAGGCGTTTCCCTGCGCGATATCGTCACCATCGCCACCGTGCTGGTCGCCAGTAGCACCGTCACCAAAGATCATATTCTGCTGGCGGCCGATGTGCGCCTGGCACTGCGGCGCAGTATCACCCATCCGTTCGTTCGCAAGCAGGAGCTGACGGTATATACGCTGAATAATGAACTGGAAAATCTGCTGACCAATGTGGTGAATCAGGCGCAACAGGGCGGGAAAGTGATGCTCGACACCGTGCCGGTTGACCCGAATATGCTCAACCAGTTCCAGAGCACGATGCCGCAGGTAAAAGAGCAGATGAAAGCGGCGGGGAAAGACCCGGTGCTGCTGGTGCCGCCGCAGCTGCGCCCCTTGCTGGCGCGTTATGCAAGGTTGTTTGCGCCGGGGCTGCATGTACTGTCGTATAACGAAGTGCCGGATGAGCTGGAGTTGAAGATTATGGGGGCATTGATGTAGGTATCCGGCACTGGCGCACAATTGCCGGATGCGGCGTGAACGCCTTATCCGGCCTACCGTTAAGGCACGATTCGTAGGCCGGATAAGCGTAAGCGCATCCGGCATCTGCGCACAATTATAAAATGATACGCTCCCCGGCACTAAAATCCGTTACGTCCCCCGCCCAATCGATGGGGTATAAACCTTTCGCGACATCGCGATGGAACGTTGAGAATGGCCAATCACTCACCTGCTTTACCCAGCCATGTTTCACTGAATTTATATAAATATAATCAACATGATGGCGATAGTCTTTGGTATTGCGGATGGCGTGCTCCCAAAAACGCGGCTGCCAGATATTTTGCAATCCAGAAGCATGGGTGAACTGTTTTTTAATCTCCCGCCAGCGAGAGGAAAAATCATCATCGCTTTCGGGTAATGTCCAGATACAGTGCATATGTTCCGGCAAAACTACCCAGGCGTTAATTTCAAAAGGTCTGGCTCGCTTAACGTTAATAATGACTTTACGGAGCATCTGGAACTGAGCGGTCAAAAGCTGGCTTCGACGATTCCGTAAATTTACCGTGAAAAACCAGGTTCCCCCTTTGATGTAATAACGACGATATTCAGACATGGCGACTCCTTTTTCTCAACGGTAAAAAGAAAAGGAAAGGTCGGCAATGAGGTGATGGAATAACGGGAAAGCGGCTCGCAAAAATGCACAGATTTGTAGGCCGGATAAGCGTAAGCGCATCCGGCATCAGCGCACAATTGCCGGATGCGGCGTGAACGCCTTATCCGCCCTACAAAATTGTCTCCTCCGTCAAAATCCGCCGCGCGCCCAAAAAATGGTCCTGCCAGAAAGGTTCGGCTAACCGACTTATCCGAATGGTTTCACCGGTACGTGGCGACTCGATAAATTGCCCATCGCCCAGATACACGCCCATATGGTCGGCAATTTCGCGGCTGTGAATATGGAAAAACAGCAAATCTCCCCGGCGCAGGTCGTTGTTCGCCACAATCGTTGCCCGATGGTAGTGATACATCTCATTAGCCGTGCGCGGGAGCTTCGCCTCGAGGATTTTGTTGTAGGCATAAAAAACCAACCCGCTACAGTCGAAGCCTTTATCAGGCCGCGTGCCGCCCCAGACGTAAGGCTTACCAAGCTGCTGCTCCAGACGGTGAATCGCCACTTCGGTAATATTGTGCAGATGGTCGCTGCTTAAGAAGTGGTTATTCTCCGCCAGCGTTTGCCACTGTTTATCACTCAGCTTCAGCGGGCCAGGGAACCATTCGGGGTGCTGTTTTATCTGTTCACGGTTGTGCTGGCGTAGCGCCCTTCTGCTTTGCGCATCGCCTTCCACAATGTAGCTGGCCTGTTTTTTCAGATGTGCCTGGTACCGTTTGAGTACCCGCGCACGGTTTTGCATCCGCTGGCGGGCGGCGTAGCTGAAGGCGGTGTGCGGTGTAGCAGCAAGTGACATAGCAGGAAGCAATACACATAGCGAAAACAGACCCGGGCGCAGAAATCCGGGGAGAGATAACGAAGACATAACAAGCAAAACCGGGTAAAAAACAGGCGCTGAGTTTACCGAACCAATGCAGAAAGCGGGGTTAATAATGGCTTATTAATACATTATTAACCCCGGTTCGCCGATGATTAAAACAGCGATTTCGTCGTCCAGATTCGGCTCTGCCAGCGTCGGTACATCAACGCGGCCCTCACGCCCTCATCAATAATGTATGCCAGCCATACCCCCACCAGCCCCAGGCCGGCGGAAATGCCGAGCACATACGAGAATGGCAGGCTGATAATCCACATCACAATAATCCCGCAGATAAACGGGAAACGCACATCCCCGGTCGAGTTTAACGAGCTGATCACAATGATATTGGTAGCCCGCCCCAGCTCCAGCAAAATAGAGTACATAAACAGCACCCGAGCCATCTCGATAATCGTTTCGCTGGGCGTAAACAGCGCCATAATCGGCCTGGCAAACGTGGCTAATAACGCGCTCACCAGCAAGGCAATCAGCAAGCCAATTCGCCAACTGCGTATCCCCTGACGATACGCGGTATCCAGCTCGCGTGCGCCAATCGCCCGGCCAATAATGATTTGCGAGGCCTGGCCTATCGACATGGCAAACAGCGCCACAAACTGGCTTATGCTGGAGGCGTAAATTTTGGTGGTCAGCGCTTCGGTGCCCAACAGCGCGATAATGGCGGTCACCACCAACTGCGACCCTGCATAGGACAAGTTCTCTCCGGCGGAAGGCAGGCCGTATTGCAGAATAGAACCCAGCATCTTACGCGAGCACTGTTTCAGTTTCTGCCAGCGGAAACGATAGCCAATGTATTTATTCAGCAGCCAGACGCTCAGCGCCATCCCAACCATATTGGCAAAACTGCTGGCAATGCCGACGCCGGTCACGCCCATGTCCAGAAAATGAAGCGGCCCATAGAGGAACATATAGTTGAGGATCACGTTAACCACGCTCACGGTGATGGGCACGACCATTGCCTGACGCACGTAACCATGGGTACGTAAAATAGGCAGCATCGAGGAGTAAAGCGCAATAATCACCGAGCTGCCGCCAATGATTTGGATAAAGGGCGCACCAACGCTGACCAGGCGTTCACTCAGCCCCAATGCACGCAGGAACCCTTCCCCCAGAAAGATGAAGATAAAACTCATCACCACACCGATGATAAACGCCACCACCAGCCCATTGGTGATGACGTACTCCACCCGGTGAAATTTTTTCGCGCCGATAAGCTGCGCGACGACAATTTGCACGCCCACGGTCAAAAAGCCATAAAAGATAACCGAGATAGCCAGAATCTGACTGGCGACACCGGTGGCGGCAACCGCTTCATCCGAGTAATGCCCCAGCATAAACACGCTGACATAGTTCATCAGCAATCGCAGCAACTGTTCGATAAATATCGGCCACGCCAATGTATAAAGCCCAAGCCTGAAGGTATTTTCCCCGCCTGACATCGTCCGCCATCCCTGTTATTGAACATTATTTAAATAGCAGTAGATGATGATTAACCATCTTTATTGGCGCGGTCTACGGCAGGGTCAAAAATCAGAAAAGCGAACGCTGGTTGGAGGAGATAATTGTGAGTGCAAAGCATTAACGCCCCTTTCACATGGACCATGATTCATACTATATTCAACGGCATCTTTTTTAAGGGAGTGAACAGATGAAACGTACCTTGCTGGCGATGATCACCCTGATGGCAAGCGGCCTGGCGCTGGCGGATGAATGCAAAGACGCCAGCACTCAGAGCGACCTGAATCAATGCACTGCTGCTCAGTATCAGGCGGCGGACAAAAAATTAAACGAGACGTATCAGGCGGCACAAAAACGGGCGCAGGAACCGCAGCGTGAGCAGCTGAAAAAAGCGCAGATCGCATGGATTGCTTCCCGTGACGCCGATTGCGAACTGCTCAGCTCCAGCAGCGAGGGCGGTAGCGTTCAGCCAATGGTGCGCAACCAATGTCTGACGGATAAAACCGCCGAGCGCGAAGCCTTTCTCTCTTCCCTTTTACAATGCGAAGAGGGCGACCTGAGCTGCCCGCTGCCGCCAGCAAATGCCAATTAACGTAGGCGAATGCCTTCGATAATCATCTGCTGCACATTGTCGACCGTGCGCTGAAAGAAGGCTTCATCCTGCAATGTCGCACCCGTAACCGCTTCCACCTGAGTGGCGAAATCCGCATAGTGCTGGGTTGTCGCCCAAATCATAAAAATGAGGTGGTGCGGGTCAACCGGCGCGAGTTTTCCCGCATTCACCCACGCGGCGATAATCGCGGATTTAGCCTCGACCAGCGCTTTAAGATCGCCTGTCAGTTCGTTCATCAGCAACGGCGCGCCTTGCAGCATCTCAAGGCAGAACAGTCGCGAAGCCTGCGGATAGTCGCGCGAGACCTCCAGTTTCAGCCTGATGTACTCTCTAATCGCCACCAGCGGGGCGAGATCTTCGCGAAACGCTTTCAACGGCGCCAGCCAGATAGCCAGAATTTGCCGCATCACGGCGACATAAAGCGCCTCTTTCGACGGATAGTAATAAAGCAGATTGGTTTTTGACACGCCGGCAAGCTCCGCTACCTGCTCAAGGCGCGTGCCATGAATGCCGTACTGGGAAAAAGTATTGAGCGCAGCCGAGAGAATGGCTTGTTTTTTTGCACTGACTGCCTGCGAGCGTTTTCCGCTTTTCTTTGTTGCGTCCTGAGCCATACGCCCTCTCCTGTTATTAGCCTCCACAGCATAGCAAAAGCGGGAGGCATACACAGGAGTGATACTTACGGCTCGTGATTAAGTGATGCTTCCGTAGTCAGTTGTGACTTTTTTTTACGCTTAAACTTCAGTTCACTGACCAACACGCCAACCACGATAAAGGCCGCGCCCAGCAGCGCCAGCGCCGGTAAGCGCTCTCCCGCCAGTCGGCCAAAAATCCCCGCCCATACTGGTTCACCGGTGTAGATAACCGTCGCGCGCGTCGGCGACACGCTACGCTGCGCCCAGTTCATGGTCACCTGAATAACGGCGCTGAAAATGCCCAACCCCAGCGCCACGAGCAGCAAGCCAGACGATACAGGCGGCACACTTTCACCGGCAGGTACCATCATAGCGAACGCCACAATCGACGCCGTCGCCAGTTGCACAACGGTGACCCGCCGCACATCCACTTTCCCTGCCCAGGCGCTGATAAGAATAATTTCAGCCGCAATCGCCACCGCGCTGGCAAGCGTAATCAGCTCGCCCTGCCCGAGCGCCAGCAAATCGCCATTTGGCCCGGCAAGAAAAATCAGGCCGATAAAAGCCAGCACGATGCCCACGCAGGACATCAGCCCCGGCATTCTCCCCAAACAGAGCCACTGCAACAGCGGCACCAGCGGCACATACATGGCGGTGATAAACGCGGATTTACTGCTGGGAATCGACTGCAAACCCCAGGTTTGCAGGCTGTAGCCCAGCGCAATGGCGATGCCAATCACGACGCCCGCTTTCAGTTCCAGCCGGGTCAGGCCACGCAGTGAGCGGGCGCAAAGCAGCCCAACGGCAACCGCTGCCATCGCAAAGCGCACGCCCACGAAGAAGAACGGCCCGCTGAGGGTGACGGCGTACTGTACAGCGAGAAAGGTGCCGCCCCAGAACATGGTGATGAGGATCAGGATGGCTTCCTGAGGCTTAACAGAAAATGCGTAGCGTGAGAAAAAAGACATGATGCCGCCCGGAAATCAAACAGCCTTACAGTGTGCAGTGAGCAAGGTCACAGTTCAACCCGGTGAAGTGAAAATAAAAAGCCGCCGAATCCATCGGCGGCGGAGGGGGTTACAGAGTGCAGAAACACTCGCTACGGATTAACTCAGCCCTATAAGAGGTTAGCTGTTGCGGTTGCTACCATGGCTGTTTTTCCCTCCCTTTTTACCTGCTTCGGAGGCGCGTTGCGGGTCATTTTTGAAATTACCGCCGCTGTGCTGGCCACCCTTACGACCTGCTTCTGATGCTCTGTCCCGGTCTTCAGCAAAGTTACCTGAACCACCACGATGATTTGCCATTTCTGACCTCCAGTTGATTAGACATCATATTGCATTACGTGAAATCAGGGAGTCATTCCCCCACAGCACTGGCATTGACCATTTTTTGTGCTGCGTGACACTAAGCTTAGCGGACTGTGCGGGTTTATGAGGAAGAACGTAACATTTTGTAATGGGTTTAGGGTCTCACATTCCCGGTGCGATAAGCACGGGTCATAATTAACTCTTATCGCAGAAGAAAAATGCATAACTGAAAGTGTGTCATGATGCTTCTGCCTGCCCCTCAGAGATAAGGGGCAGGTTGTCAGATGCGCTTAGCGCGCATTCTTAATCACTTTAACCGTATAACGCCCATCTGCCTGTCGATAAGCGCCGTGGATATCTGTTTCAAAACCCGGATACCAGGCACCGATTTCACAGAGCATCTGAATAAACTCGAGCGTAGGACGGTTCTCCTCGGTCAGCATCTCACCGGGCATCACTAACGGCACGCCTGGAGGATAAGGCAGGATCATATTTGCACTGACTCGGCCAATCATCTCGTCGATATAAACCTCCTCAATTTCACCATGCAGCTCTTTCTGGAAAGCCGCATGAGGGTTCATCACCATCGTCGGTAAGTTTTCAAAAGCGCGGAACATGAGTTCCGGCAGCTTATGCTGACGAATCAATTGATGAATGCCGTTTGCAAGTTCCTGAATTCGCATACCAGCGTAGAAAGTGGGCTGCTGCTCATAAACGGAAGGCAGCATATCTTTGACGAACACATTACGATCGTAGTCACGTTTGAAGTCATTCAACGCCCGCAACAGGCTCAGCGCTTTGGTTTTATTGATACCAATGCTGAAGAGGAACAAGAGATTATAGGGGCCGGTTTTCTCCACAATAATGCCATGTTGATCGAGATACTTCGCCACGATGGATGCCGGAATCCCCTGATCCTCCATTTTGCCCTGCTTATCCATACCAGGCGTTAGCAGAGTGACTTTGATAGGATCAAGGAACATATGCCCTTCATCGAGATTGTTAAATCCGTGCCACTCTGCACCCGGCGTGAGATTCCAGCAACAAGGGGCTAACGCCTCGCCTTCAGGCTGCCAGACATCAAAGAACCAGTCATCAGAGGCAGACTTGATTTTTTTAATCTCCTTACGGAAGCGAACAGCCCGAAGGATGGAATTGTCCATCAACCTCTTACCCGAGTTGCCTTTCATCATCGCTGCGGAGGTTTCAATGGATGCAACAATGCCGTAATGCGGCGACGTGGACGTATGCATCATAAACGCTTCGTTGAAGGTTTCTTCTTCCACCTCACCTTTAATATGAATCATCGATGCCTGGGAAAAGGCGGCCAGCAATTTATGCGTAGACTGCGTTTCGTATATCACTTTACCTGGTACGCGCTGGCCGCTCATTCCACAGAGTCCTTTGTAGATGGGGCTAAAGTTGGTATAAGGCACCCAGGCTGAATCAAAGTGGATTGATTTTACATCCAGCGTCTGTTTGATGTAGTCAGTGTTATAAAGCAGCCCGTCATACGTGGAATTGGTGATCACTGCATGCACAGGCCAGGTGGCACCTTGTGTTTGCCTTACACGCGCTTCAATCGTTTCTCGCGCAAACTCACTGCGGGGAATTCCGCCTAAGAGCCCCCACGCATTTCGCGTTGGACGGAAATAGATTGGCGTGACATCGCTCATAATCATTAAGTGGGTCAACGATTTGTGGCAATTACGGTCAACTAAAATAGTGCTTCCCGCTGGTGCTGCGTACATGCCCACAATCTTATTTGCCGTCGATGTGCCATTTGTCACCATGTAGCTACGGTCAGCGTTAAAGGCGTCGGCGATGTAATTCTCTGCCTCGCGATGTGGACCAGAGTGGTCAAGCAGTGAACCGAGTTCAGAGACGGATACCGAGATATCCGACTTCATGGTATTTGCGCCAAAGAAGTCGTAAAACAGACTCCCTACCGGACTTTGCTGGAAAGCAGTTCCGCCCATATGGCCAGGCGTACAAAATGTGTATTTCCCTTCGTCAACGTAGCGAAATAGCGCTTTAGTAAAAGGCGGGAGAATCGCGTCAAAATAGACATCAGTTCCTCGTTGAATACGTGCAGCAATCTCTTCAACCGCGTCAAAGGCATACTCGAAGAAATGAAGGTTAAGACCGAGATCATCCACAGCTATATCAAGTTGCTTGCGTTGACTTGAAAACGCATACATTGGCAGTTGCTCATTTAGCCCTGAAATGTTCTTCGGCAAGAGTACTGACCATGTATCCCAGTCAAAAATAACGCCACAAACCTTCGCGTTATTTTCAACCAACTCCATAAGATCATCCACATCTTCTGGATAGATAATACGATAATTTTCTGCCAGTAACTTTTTATGGAGTTCTTCGATAGGCGCTTCTTTTGCCAGAACACCAAAGTGATTCATAATTGCGATTATGTTCATTTTTTATCCCTGATAAGCCGTTACTGAACCTTCGTCCTTTTTCTGAATAAACATTCCCCAGAATGTCCAGCCAGAGAATGTGACTAACGCACCTAACATCATGGCCTCTTCTCCAGATGCGTAGAGCGCATAGAAACTATAGATAGTGCCCAGCAGCGCAATAACCGTATTGGTTTTCATCTGCCCACCGTGAATACTGGATAATTTTTGCATCGGTATTAATGCTGCCATAGAGAGTACGTAAGGCACCAAATTTGTCACAACGGCCAGATTAACCAGGCTGTTAAATTGTTTATTCAGCGAGGGGCTAATCGTCATTAATGCTAACAGCGTCTGCACAACCCCTAAGATAATCATGCCAATAACGGGGGCATCTTTCGCCGTTATACGTGAAAACACGCGAGGGAAATAACCGATATCCGCAGAAGACTTAAAGACCTGAGCAACAGTAAACTGCCAGCCCAGCAGCGACCCAATGCAGGCCAAGGCCATCAGGAACATCACAACGCTTCCAACAACGGGCGTAAACATTGAGGCATAGGCCAAACCAAACGGTGCAGTGGAGTGCAGCAGATCGATATTAGGGACAATACCAGCAATAACATTAGTGGATAAAATATAAATAATCGCGCAAACCAGCGTACCACCGAAGACGGCGATGGGGACATTCTTCTGCGGGTTTTCTACAGCATCCATATTCGCACAAGCAGATTCCAGACCAAGGAATGCCCACAGCGTCATGGAGATTGATGTGGATATTGCGGAGAAGAAATCCATGTTATTGGGATTCCAGGCGCTAATATAAAGCGATGGACTAAACCAGAACCAACCAATAACGCATAACCCAACAACAGGAATAATAACCCCCCAAACGGTAATGGAACCAATCTGCCCCGTAATTTTCGCCCCACCGAAATTAAGTACGGTGGTCACCCACAGCACCACAATGGTTGCCACGCAAACCTGGACTGGCGTAAGGTCAACTCCGAATAAAACGGTTCCATAACCTACAGCAGAGATTGCTATGGCAATATTGGCAATTAATAAACTTATTGCATAAGTGTAATTAGCGATAAAGTTCCCTGATTTACCAAACGCATATTCAGCGTAACCACCCATTCCGCCACTTTTCGTACTAAATAAACCACATTTAGAAAATGCCCATGCAAGAGCAAGTGACCCAAATGCCGTCACCAGCCAGGACAATATAGACATTGTTCCTACTTCGGCAAGCTTTGTTGGTAACATAATGATGCCTGACCCCAGCATGTTCACTGCCGTTAATATGGTCAGGTGCATTACGCCCATTTTATTCCCGGGATTACTCATAATGACTTCTCTTTATAATAAAATTATAATTTCCTTGAATACGACACTCTTTTTACCGCGTACAGTTTCGCTACGTCATAAGACGCTCCTTGTAAGACGAGAATTAATTGATTAATGAAGGCGTTTTTGTCGATGTGTTTCCGGCATTGGGGTAACGGCTGGGCCAGATTTTGTCCGGGGTAAGGCCCAGCGCATCGGCGATAATGCGTTCGGCTTTCGGATAGGCTCGTGAAAGCGCATTCTTGAGTGTGTCTGGCTTGAGGCCCGAACGTACAGACAGTTCACGAATAGAAAGCCCCTGTTTATGGAGGGCCGCAACAATATCTACTCTGTGCCAGTCAGCACGATCTTCATTTGTGACCATAATTGGATTACCCTCTGCAGTTACCCCTTGGGTTAACCCCATGGGATGAATTCAATATGATGATGCTGGCAATAGCATTGATCTCTTTTGAGTCCACAAAAAGTACTAAACACAAATTATGTGAGTTTAGTCGTACTTTTTTGATCTCTATGTGAGTCAATCGCAACGCTCAATGACGATGGACGGATAAAAATGAGTAATGAAGAGCGGCACATTGATGAGAAGGATGAACTGATTTCTTTAGCTGGCAGGCTGCGCTATCTGATTGGCAGTCGAAGCACTCGGGCTGCCGCGAAGGCCTGGCAACTCTCCTACTCTACGCTTAACAATTACATCACTCGCGGAACGGAGCCCTCTCTCAGTGTGGCGGCAAAAATTGCCGAGCTGGAAGGCGTGTCCATTGAGTGGTTAGCCGGGAAGGAACGCGAGGAGTCGCCAGTTAGCCTTCAAGAAGAATCTGCTATTTATCATGCAAATAGAACGGATTCTGCGCAAAGCGATCCGTTACAGTTGGCCTGGATGCTGGTATTCAATTCACTCGACAAACACGAACAAGAAGCGCTGCTTAAACTGATTCACAAAGAGGGGATTCAGGGGATTTTACGTGAGGCAGAACAGCGTAATAACCTGGCTCAGGCCTTATCCGAACTCAACAGCACTCAGCGAAGTGAATTCTATAATCAGGCACTCACGCTGGTGGCGACAATGAAATCCAGGATAAAAAGCGAGATATAGAACAAACACAAATTGATCTCTATAACGATCAATTTGTGTTGCAATAAAGCTCATCCTGGCAGTACAGTACGCGATAGCGACCACTGCCCAGGAGGCTACGAGTATGGAAACTTCAGATAACGAGCAAAATTTACAAGACGAATTTAGCGTGCGAACACAAAAGCTTGCGCTACTTCGTCAGTCCGGTAATGCCTTCCCTAACGATTTTCGCCGAGATGCGACATCACAATCCCTGCATCATCTCTATGATGCATTTAGCGCTGAAGCACTTAACGATCATAAAATAAGCGTTTCTGTCGCAGGGCGGCTGATGACTCGTCGGGTGATGGGAAAGGCGTCGTTCTTAACGCTGCAAGATATGGGGGGAAGAATTCAACTCTATATTAGCGCTAAGAGTCTTAACGCCGACCGCTACGACGCGCTTCTTAAACTCATCGATCAGGGCGATATCCTTGGTGCAACCGGTGTGTTGTTTAAAACACAAACCGGAGAACTAACCCTCGACTGCAAAGACGTGCGCCTCCTCACCAAAGCCGTCAAACCCTTACCCGATAAATTTCATGGCCTCACAGACCAGGAGCGTCGCTATCGCCAGCGTTATCTGGATCTCATCGCCAATGAAAAAACACGCCACACTTTCAAAGTGCGTTCACAAATCATGTCTGTGATTCGCGACTTTATGAATACGCGTCACTTTATGGAAGTCGAAACGCCCATGATGCAGCTTATTCCTGGCGGTGCATCGGCTCGGCCATTTATTACGCGTCATAATGCGTTAAACCAGGATATGTTCCTGCGTATTTCTCCCGAACTGTATCTCAAGCGCCTGGTGGTGGGCGGCTTTGAACGCGTATTCGAGATCAACCGCAACTTCCGCAATGAGGGTATTTCGCCGCGCCATAACCCCGAGTTCACCATGATGGAACTCTATATGGCTTATGCCGATTACAACGATCTCATCGACCTCACAGAAGCGCTGTTCCGACAGGTTGCAAAGGACGTTACGGGCGGTACAGAAGTAACCTATGGCGAGTGGTCCTTTGACTTTGGCAAACCATTTACACGTTTGACGATGAAAGAAGCCATTGTGAAATATGGCAGCGACATCCAACCTGAAGAGCTTGATTCGGCTGAGTCAACGCTCACGCTGGCGCAACGACTGGGGATTAAGCCAGAGATAAGCTGGGGGCACGGACGCATCATCACGGAAATCTTTGACGTCGTCGCTGAAAGCCATCTGATTCAACCAACGTTTATTACTGAATACCCTGCAGAAGTTTCGCCACTGGCACGTCGTAATGATCTTGACCCTGAGATAACCGACCGCTTCGAGTTCTTTATCGGTGGGCGAGAAATAGGCAATGGCTTCTCAGAGCTGAATGATGCCGAAGATCAAGCTGAACGTTTTATGGCACAGGTTGCATCACGAGATGCGGGCGATGATGAAGCAATGTACTACGACGCTGATTATGTCACGGCACTGGAATATGGATTACCGCCCACGGCAGGGCTGGGTATTGGTATCGACAGGATGGTGATGCTTTTCACCGACTCCCCTACCATTCGCGATGTCATTCTCTTCCCAACCTTGCGTCCGGTTAACTGAGCGATCGCAGGAGGAAGCGAATTGTGCAATGTGGTGTTGCATTTCAGCGCCAGAACCGGGTGTATTTGCAGCCTTAACGAACATGGAGAGTTTATCATTGGAACGTTGCTGTCAGGTGAAAGGCCAGCCTCAGGGGATCTATTGGTCAACGATCATAACGCCAACGGGCCAGCCAGCGTTTTTAACGTCACCCGTGACAGCAGGCTGACTATTGATATTCACTTTCGTACCTGTTCGGAGGTATGTGCTCGTCACTGGCTTAAAACACGCGGTGTGACATTTTAAAATAAACGCGGGCTTTTCTTGCCCGCGTAATCGTCCTGGCAACCAGAGGATGATGTCTTTCTGCACATTATTCAATCAGAGCATTTCAAAACATTAACAAAGAATCTTTATTTTACATTCAATCACATGCGTCATTGTTACAAATCAAAGAAATGGTTCTAAAGTTTGCACTCCTGTCGACACGGCTTATCTTTAAAGAAGGACAGCGAAAAGCTGTGTAACGATAAACCGAGGAGTGTTGCAGATGGCAAAAGTTCTGGTGCTTTATTATTCCATGTATGGACACATTGAGACGATGGCCAAAGCCGTCGCAGAGGGTGCAAATAAGGTTTCTGGCGCCGAAGTTGTCGTCAAACGCGTACCGGAAACCATGTCACCGGAAGCTTTCGCTAAAGCGGGCGGAAAAACGCACACCGCGCCGGTTGCCACGCCACAGGAGCTGGCTGAGTACGATGCCATCATCTTTGGTACCCCAACCCGCTTCGGCAATATGTCCGGGCAGATGAGGACCTTCCTTGATCAAACTGGCGGTCTGTGGGCTTCTGGCGCGCTGTACGGCAAAATCGGTAGCGTATTCAGTTCTACCGGTACCGGCGGTGGTCAGGAGCAGACGATTACCTCAACATGGACTACGCTTGCTCATCATGGGATGGTGATTGTTCCTATCGGCTACGGCGCGCAGGAACTGTTTGATGTCTCCCAGGTTCGCGGCGGTACGCCATATGGCGCGACCACCATCGCGGGCGGCGACGGTTCACGTCAGCCGAGCGAGGAAGAACTCGCGATTGCCCGCTATCAGGGTGAACATGTCGCCGGGCTTGCGGTTAAGTTAAAAGGTTAATCTTCAGCAGGAGGATTTCTATGCCAACACAAGAAGCAAAAGCTCACCACGTAAACGAATGGGCGAGCTTGCGCAACACCTCGCCGGAAATCGCCCAGGCGATTTTCGAGGTGGCCAAATATGATGAAAAACTGGCCGAACAGATCTGGGAAGAAGGCAGTGATGAAGTCCTCGCCCTGGCGTTCAGTAAAACCGATAAAGATTCGCTCTTTTGGGGCGAGCAAACCATTGAACGTAAAAACGTTTAATGAAATTTCTGTGTGAAAGACAAAGGCTCCCGATGGGAGCCTTTTCGTTATTATGCCCTTCCCCTACTTCACCGCGTCCTTCATCACCGTTTTAAACGTCTCCATCGGGCAGAAACCGTTGGCATCGACCGGGCACCCGTTCAGCGCCAGCGTCACGCGCTGTGGTGGCGATTGCAGCGTTAACGCCTGCGCGTCGCGAATTTGTTTCGTGCTTTGGTACAGATACTCAATCTTCATCAAATCACGATTGCCCTTCGCGTCATGCCAACGCTGGAAGACGATCTTTCCACCAATCGGCGTGCGTTCGTGCTGGTCATGCAGCTGGTAAGGTTTGAAATCGAGCGCGGTCAGTAGCGAGGCGATATTGGAATCATGTCCCACCATCAACGTCACTTTGGCAGATTTGTCTGCCTGCGCAACCAGCGCGTTATTGATATATTTCACCAGCGGCGCAGCGACATTTTGCGCCACCTCTTTTGAGGTGAAGAGGCTGTCCTGATAACCGTTCTTCAGCTGCGATAACACGCGCCACTGCTGGTCGGTTTTGATTTTACCCCACGCCACCTGATCCAGCGGGAAGCCCTCGTAATACTGCAACGTAAAGGCATCCACCAGCGAGTTACCCACCTTCAACGGCCCGGAAACGCCCGGCTCTTTCTGGTATTGCGCGCTGAAGCTGTCTTTCGCCCCGTTCAGGTCGCATTGCTGTTTTTCTTTGCAACTCGGCGACTGGCGGTAATCGGCGATTTGCTCCAGCAGCTTATAGCTCTCGTCGAGATGCATCTGCTGGCGCTCTTTTTCCATCGCCTGTACGGCCTGCTGGCTGAACTGCGCAGAATCGACGGTGATCACCGGGTTAAAGGTCGGGTCCATGGTCCCCATTTCAGCCTGATGATGAACCGGAATATCACATCCCGGAAACGCACCCGTGATAAAGAATTGCGCCGTCGCCACCGTGCGTTGCAGGCTATTGGCATACGCATAAACCGTGTTATCCGTCGGGCACTCGCCAGAAGTCACCATCCCCTGCTGCGCCAGCCATTCACGCATGTAATGGCCCATATAGATTTCCAGCACGCCGCCTTTGGTGGTGAGTTGCCCACCAGGGACATCCCATTCCGGCCAGCTTTGCGGAGTGGATTGTTCCAGCACGCTGCCATTATTGGCGAGCGGTGCGCGCAGGTTGTGCCGGCTCATAATCAACACTTGCTGGAGCTGGTATCCCTCCGGGGAGGTCTCTGCCTGCGCGGCAATGGAGGTTAATAGTGTCGTCGCCACCGCGACGGCCAGTACGGCTTTTTTCATCCCTCAATCCTCTTTGCGTGATAACCCACCGCTTGATTGTGACAGTAATGTGACAATTTTCCGGGGGTTAGCTCGCAAAGCTGGGATTAAGCGCTTAATTTCATCACGTTGGCGAATAACGGCCAGGCTGCCAGCGTTTCGCCAGCAGGCCCAGCGCGGCGCACAGCAGGTAGTACACCAGACCGACAAAGATAAATATCGCCATCGGGTAGATTTGCACCCGATTGTTCACCTGCCCGGCGACGGTGGTCAATTCCGGCACGTTGACGATAAACGCCAGCGAGGTATCTTTCAGCAGGCCGATGATTATCCCCAGTAGCGACGGCATGACGTTCTTCAGCACCTGCGGCAGGAGGATAAAACGCAAGCTCTGCCCGGCGCTAAAACCTTGCGTCAACGCGGCTTCATATTGCCCGGCTGAAAGCGCGCGAAGCCCCGCCAGTACCGAATGCATCACCGATGCGGCCGTGAACCAGGCCAGGGCCAGTGTGACCGTCAATGCGCCGGGTAAATCACTGCCGGTCAACATCGGCAACAGATACCAGAGCCAGAAGATGACGAAAATCAGCGGGATACCGCGAATAATTTCCGCCCACAAATAGAGTAGCTTGCGTACCACACCGTCATAGCGCCAGGCCAGGCAGGCGAGAACAATACCGCCAGGCAGCGCCAGCGCCCCAGCCCCTAATGCCATCATCAGCGTCAATACTACGCCGCCGGGTTCGCCGTCCATCAGGCGGCCCCAGAGTAAATAATCCAGGTTATCAATAATGACCGCCATATTAGCGTCCATCTTCAACGCTCCTTGCTGTCTTCAACGTGACATTTTTTACCCGTTTCGCGCTGCCCACTGGCGATGGGCCGAAGCGCGTGAACAGTAAACCCAACACGATCCCGGTGAGAAGATACAGCCCCGTGCCGACCGCAAAGGCTTCCAGCGCATGGGCGTTATAACTTTCAATCTGGCGCACCTGATAGGTCAGCTCGGCGAAACCAATACCACTCGCGAGGGAGGAGAGTTTCATCAGATTCAGATACTGCCCCACGATCGGTTGCCAGGCGTTCGCCAGCCCCTGTGGTAGCAGAATATGTCGCAACATACCCCACGTGCTAAAACCCTGTGCCAGCGCAGCTTCCCGCTGACCATTCGATACGCTATGCAGGCCCGATGCCGCTTCTTCAATCAAGAACGCCGAGGTAAATACGCCGAGCCCCCATGCAGAACAGAGAAACTCCGGCGTTAGCCACCAGACATCACCCGGCAGGATAGACCAGCTGTGGTCGTCATTGACGAAATCCCGCACGCCCTGCGGCAGCAGATTCCACGCGGCGAAATACCAGAACAGAAGCTGCACCAGCAGTGGCGTATTGCGAAACAGAGACACCCACGCGGCGGTGATGCCACGCCCCACGCCTCCGCCCGACAGACGCAGCGCCAGAAACAGAATCGCCAGCAGACTCGCCAGCACAATACCTGCCAGCGTTACCCACAGGGTGGTCAGGAACCCGGAAAAGATCCATTGCAAAGGCTGCCCGCTCAGCACGCCCTGCCAGTCAAACAAGTGAGTCACTCAGCACGCTCCTGATGCAGCGGGTCGAGCACTTTTTGCAAGAACCGCACGGCGCGGGGATGCTGTGGCCGCGTAAAGAACGCCTCAGGCGGCGCAACTTCCAGCACGTCACCGCCGTCGATAAACACCACCCGGTCAGCGATTTCACGCGCAAACTGCATTTCGTGCGTCACCACAATCATCGTGATGCCGCTGTGCGCCAGCGTCTGCATGACCTGCAACACTTCGCCGATCATTTCAGGATCCAGCGCCGACGTAGGCTCGTCGAACAAAATTATCTGCGGTGAGGATGAGAGCGCGCGGGCAATCGCAACGCGTTGTTGCTGGCCGCCGGAAAGCTGCGAGGGCATATGGTCAGCTTTCTCTTCCAGCCCGACCTTACGCAACAGCTCCAGCGCCCTGGTTTCGGCTTTGGCATGTGGCCAGCCATGCACTTTCTCCAGCGCCAGCATGATATTTTGTCGAGCAGTCAGATGGGCGTAGAGGTTAAATTGCTGAAAAACGAAGCCAATACGACTACGCAACTGCCTTAACGCGTTACCCGTAAGCTGAGAGGTCGCTTTACCATCAATCAGAATTTCACCACCGCTCAGATTTTCCAGTTGGTTTATCAGGCGAATCAGCGTCGATTTTCCCGAGCCAGATGGGCCCAGGATTGCCACCACTTCCCCGGAGTGAATCGTTAAATCGATACCGTTCAGCACGCGATGGTCGCCATAGCTTTTCACTGCCTGACGAAATTGCACGCTCGCCTGCTGAAGATGGGAGAAATCCGCGGCCTTTGCCGCGGAACGAGAGAATAATGCCGACAACATACTATTTTGCTTCAATGGTGAAAGAACGCGGCTGCGGCGCTTTGGTCGCCGGGCCAAACCAGGTGTCGTAAATTTTTGCCGCTTCGCCCGATTTCTCCAGGCTCACCAGCTCATCATTCACCGCTTTTAACAGCGCGGGTTCGCCCTTTTTCACACCCACGCCAATTTCTTCTTTGCTCAGTAAATCCGGGATGATTTTGAATTTCGCTTTATCCGGCGCTTCGCCAAGCAGGCCCGCCAGGATAGTACTGTCCTGGGTTATCGCCTGCACGTTGCCATTACGCAGCGCGGTGAGCGCCAGCGGGATATCGTCATAGGAGAGCACACGCGCCTGCGGATAACGCTGGTGAAGCGTCTGTTCGCCGGTTGTACCTTTTACCGCGCCAATGCGCGCTTTGCTGTAATCATCCAGTTTATCGCCAGACGCCGCAGGCACCAGGAATTGCTGCCCGGTCACGAAATAAGGCGTCGAGAAATCAATAACCTGCGCACGCTCCGGGGTGATGGTGATATCCGCGACGATGAGGTCCGCCTTGCCCGATTGCAGCAGCGGAATGCGGTTAGCCGGGTTGGTCGCCACCAGTTCCAGTTTCACGCCCAGTGATTTTGCCAGGGCTTTAGCAAAGTCAATGTCATACCCCACCAGCTCATGCGTTTTGGCATCGACTGAGCCAAACGGCGGATTGGCGTCAAAGGTTGCCACTTTCACCACGCCTTTGGCTTTAATATCTGCCAGCTGATCGGCCTGTGCCGGAATAACCGCCAGCGAGCTGACGGCCAGCCCCACAAATATTGCCAGCTTCTGTACGGTGTGTAATTTCAGTGCCATAGTTTTTCTCCGATATCCCTGTTTTTGTTGTGTGCTGTTACGCTCCCATAAGCTTTCGTTCTCACCAAATAACGAATCTTTATTATCAAGAGCAAAAAAATATTAGTGAAAACATTGTTGTATGAAGGTAAACAAATTAACAAAGCCTAATGCCAGTTATCGCAAAAGGTCAGCCAATATTGTTATTTCATCTTTTCAAAGGAAGGGGGTTTACTGGTTTTATACGGTTTAAATCACTCTGGAGAGAAGAATGAAAACATTACTGACAGCACTTTTACAGCATCTGCAACAAATATGGCTGGGGTCTGATGAACATAGCGCTGAACGCGTTATCGAGTCTGTGTTACCCGTCGCCAGCCTGTACGGTGTGGATGTCGCTAATATTGAGCCGGAGTGGTTTCGTGACAAAGCACGCTGAGAAACGTCTTATCCGCGAAACCTACTGGAATGAACTGTGCGCTCACCCTGCTAACTGATTGACCGCGTCACCTCCTGAGACGACGGTCAATTTCGCGCTATTCGTGTACAGCAATCCTGTCCGCTACCTGCTCCGCCAGGCGCAACACCTCCCGCGTCATCGGCGTATCCAGTCGAATTTTTAGCTGCCCGACCACCCGGCCCTGAATCGGCTCACAACTGCTGTAAACCAGTCGAGCGTTTTCTCCCTCCAACACTTGAGCAATGATGGCGCTGCACTTTTTAGGTCTTCCGGGTTTTGAGCCGTTGTAGGCCGGGCAAGCGAAGCGCCCCCGGCAACGGTGCCGAGTTGCGCCTGATGGCGCTACGCTTATCAGGTCTTCCGGGTTTTGAGCCGTTGTAGGCCGGGCAAGCGCAGCGCCCCCGGCAATGGCGCCGAACTCGCCTGATGCGCTGCGCTTATCAGGCCTACGGGTATGAGCCGTTGTAGGCCGGGCAAGCGCAGCGCCCCCGACAATGGTGCCGAACTGCGCCTGATGCGCTGCGCTTATCAGGCCTACGGGTTTTGAGCCGTTGTAGGCCGGGCAAGCGCAGCGCCCCCGGCAACTGTGCCGAACTGCGCCTGATGCGCTGCGCTTATCAGGCCTACGGGTTATGAGCCGTTGTAGGCCGGGCAAGCGCAGCGCCCCCGGCAACTGTGCCGAACTGCGCCTGATGGCGCTGCGCTTATCAGGCCTACGGGTTTTGAGCCGTTGTAGGCCGGGCAAGCGCAGCGCCCCCGGCTATGGCGCCGAACTGCGCCACCGGCAATCAATCACACCGTACCAATTCGCCACTGATACCCCGGCGGCGTGCCGTTCACGGCGTAATCCCCCACGATGCGCGCCTTGTAAACGCGCGGGTTATGCGAGACCAGCGTGCGGGCATTGCGCCAGTAGCGATCCAACCCGTGCGCAGAAGACGTTGCCGATGCGCCAAGCGCATCAAAAAGACGCGTCACCGCATCCAGAATTAACGCTGACACCACGGTTTGCCCCTGGGCAATAGCCAGTTCCGCCTGCTGATTGGCGCGATCCGCCGCCTCGGCGTGTCCGATAGCGTCAAATGCCTGCTGCAAGGCGCGGGCGCCCTGCACCACAATCGCATTCGCGCCATACACCGCGCTGTAGACCTCACCCACGATCTGTAAGATTTGCGGGTCCTGCGCTGCACGCGGGCCGTTGCCGTGGGAGTAGCTGCGCGTGCGGGTACGCACTGCCTGCGCCACATCCTGTGCGGCCGCCAGACCAATGCCGGTTAATGTCGCAAGATGCACCAGTTGATAGAACGCAGGATCGTAGGACGTCGCCGATTCATGGCGCGTCAACTCTTCCGCCTGCACTGGCGCGTCGGCAAACAGCGTCGTGCCGCTGGCCGTCAGCCGTTGACCGAATCCGTCCCAGTCATCTTCTACCGTTACCCCTTCAGCGTGGCGATTCACCACCACATTGACCCACACACCCTGTTCATCGCTCACGCCGGTGTTGATCCAGTCGGCATACAGCGACCCGGTGGTGTAATATTTTTTACCGTTCAGTCGATAGTGTTCCCCTTCGCGCACTATCTGTGAGGTAAACGTTCCCTGCTTCGCGTCACCCGGTTCGCTCCAGGCGTTGCCAACCCAGTCCCCCTGGGCGAGTCGGGCAAACCAGCGTGATTGCTTCCCGACATCCGCAGACGCCAGCACGCTTTCGACAAAACCAAAGTGACCACGCAGCGCCTGGGTAATATTGGAATCCGCCGCAGAAAGTTCGGTTAGTAGCGCAAAGAACTGCGGCAAGCTGGCACCATAGCCGCCCGCCGCAACCGGCACGCGCAGCGCACCGAAGCGCACGGCTTTCAGCCACTGGAGCGGTTCAAAAAGCAGTTCTCGCTGCTGCTCACGGGCCTGCGCGCCTTCACGTATACGCGCAAACACAGGGCGAAAAGTTTCTGCCAGCGCGGCGTATTGCGGATCGTTATCATTGCTTTGTAGCGCCCAGAATGCGGTCATTGTTTTACCTCTTGTTTGAAGTTGTCGGTATAGCGGGCAGGATCGCGGTACGCGTGCGCCGGATGGTTTTCCGGCAGCAGCGGCCCCCGGCCAAACATTTTTTCCCGCAGCGTTTTTCCCTGTGGATAATGGGTTCGGTAAACGCCGCGCCGTTGCAATTCCGGCACCAGCCACTTCACCACATCATTAAAGGTTTCATGCGCCACAACATACGAAAGGTTGAAGCCGTCCACGTCGCTCTCCTCAACCCATTGCTGAAGCTTGTCCGCGACGGTTGAGGCCGATCCCACAAACACCTGGCCCAGGCCACCAATGGCACCATAATCAGCGAGATCGTTCAGCGTCCATGAGGTGTCGCCCGCCGCAAAACGCGCCACCAGTCCAGATGCCGGTTCCGGTAATTGTGGATACGGCACATCATGCGGCAGCGCAGCAAGATCAAGCCCCGTCCAGCCCGAGATCAGCGCCAGTGCGCCGGGGCGAGAGATATAGCGCTGATACTCCTCATATTTTTGCTGTGCTTTTTCATCGGTCTCTTCCACAATCACCGTCACCAGGGTGTAGACCAGCACATCGCTTCCCTGCCGCCCGTTAGCGACAACCTGTTCGCGCAGGGAGGCGACATAACTCTTCAAGCCGCTCAGGGTGTGAGAATTCACAAACACGCTCTCGGCGTGGCGAGACGCAAAGTTGACGCCCGCGCCGGAGGAACCGGCCTGGAATAGCAGCGGCGTGCGCTGGGGCGAAGGTTCACTCATCTGCACGCCCGGCACGCGAAAATGTTCACCGTGGTGGCGAATGGGATGCACTTTCTCTGGATGCGCAAAAATGCCCTTTTCCTTGTCGCGCACCACCGCATCCTGCTCCCAGCTGCCTTCCAGCAGCTTATACACCACTTCCATGTACTCTCCGGCGCGCTGGTAACGCGCATCGTGCTCCAGCAACGCCTGTTGCCCGGTATTGCGCGCACCGCTGTCGAGATAGGAGGTCACAATATTCCAGCCCACGCGACCGCCGGAAAGATGATCGGCGGTCGCCAGACGGCGGGCAAAGGTGTACGGATGCTCATAACTGGTGGAAATTGTGACGCCAATCCCCAGATGTTCGGTGACCATTGCAATGGGCGCGATCAACTGTAAAGGATCGTTAAGCGGGATCTGCGCCGCATCGCGCAGCGCCGCTTCGGTATTACCACCGTAAACATCGTAATAACCAATCACATCAGCGATAAACAGGCCGTCGAACAGCCCTTTCTCCAGCAGGCAGGCGAGCTCCGTCCAGTAGGCGAGATCTTTATACTGCCAGGAGCGATCGCGCGGGTGTCGCCACAGCCCGGAAGCCTGATGCCCGACGCAGTTCATCTCAAAGGCATTCAGTCGTATCTGTTTTTTCATCAAGGGGCTCCCCTCGCAACGCGGCGATAAAAGGTAAGAAATGCATGAAAAGGATTCAGGAAACGGCGTGGTGACTGACCAGTAAATCCAGCGCGCTCTTGCGATAACTGGCGAGTTCACTGGCGTTACGATCGCGCGGATGCGGGAGCGAAACCGCGACATCACGCAGTACACGCCCTGGTTCGCCGCCCAAGATGACCACCCGGTCGCTGAGATAAAACGCTTCATCCAGATCGTGAGTTACCAGCAGTACCGCAATCCCGTATTGACGCGCCAGATTGAGCACCAGATTTTGCAGGTTCATGCGCGTAAACGGATCAACGGCGCTAAAGGGTTCATCCATCAGCAAAATCTTCGGGCGCCCGTACAGTCCGCGCGCAATCGCTACACGCTGCGCCTGTCCGCCGGAAAGCTGTTTGGGCAGCTTGCCGCGATGGCTGCTGAGGCCGACATCGTTAAGCAATTGTGTCACCCAGGCCTCGTCGGCGCGGTTGTCGTCTTCGAAGCCAATATTTTGTTCAATGGTCAGCCACGGGAACAGGCGCGCTTCCTGAAACACCACGCCGACGCGGTGATCCTGGCGGGTGCTCTGCTCTTCGCCGTACAGGCAACGCCCGCGATAATCGGTGTCCAGCCCGGCAGCAATTCGCAGCAGCGTACTTTTGCCGCAGCCGCTGGCGCCCAACAGGCTGACGATTTCGCCCTCGTCCAGGCGAATGTGGATGTCGCGCAGAATAGTCCGTTCGGCAAAGCTTTTCTCAATGTGCTCCAGCTGTAAAATTGCACCCATGATTAACGACCTCCTTCGTAGTTATCCCGCCAGGTCATCATGCGGTTTTCCAGTTTTTTCAGCAGGCTATCGGAGAGTTTGCCCATCATCGCAAGCGTAATAATCGCCACCAGCACCAGGTCCGGGCGCGAATTTTCACGACCATCGGTCAGCAGATAGCCGACACCCTGCGTCGCCGCCAGCAGTTCTGCCGCCACGACGCAGAGCCAGGACATTGAAAGCCCACTGCGCAGCCCGGTAAACAGATAAGGCCGCGCGGCGGGAAGGATAATTCGACGGATCAGCTGCGCCCCGCTCAGGCGATAGAGCGTGCCGAGTTCAATCAATTTGCGATCGACGTTGCGGATCCCGGCCACCAGGTTGAGATAAACCGGGAAGAACGCGCCAATGGCGATCAGCGTGATTTTGGCGCTTTCGTCGATGCCCATCCAGATAAGCAGCAACGGCACCCACGCGAGGCTTGGGACCGCGCGCAACGCCTGGAAGGTCGGGTCAAGCCAGCTTTCGAGGCTACGGCTCAACCCCACCAGCGATCCCACCAGCACGCCCAGCGACGCGCCGATGGTAAAGCCTGCCAGCACGCGCAGAGAACTGGCCAGAATATGCTGCCACAGTTCCCCCTGCGCCAGCTCGACAAAGCTGTAGAAAAGCTCTTCCGGGGGCGGCATCACCCATGCCGGGATAATCCCCAGCCGCACGATTATCTCCACGGCCAGCGCCGCCAGAATCGGCAGCGCCCATCCGCGCAGGTTATAGCGCTTAACGGTAAATCGTCGTGGCGGTTTAACCTTCGTCCCCCGCAAGATATCGGACATAGGCTTATTCCCCCACAACCTGCTTGGCCAGCGCGCTATCCACCAGCGTATTCAACGCTTTTTCAGGATCGGTGCCGGAACGCAAAATTTTGTCCTGCTGTAGCAGAGGAATCACCGGTTTGATGGCATTCAGATGCGCTTCGCCAGGGATCGGTTTGGTCAGGTCATAACGGCTGAGCTGCAGCTTGATAACTGGTTCCGGCAGTTTGGTTTCTGCGGCAATCACTTTCACGGCCTCGTCCGGATTGGCGATGATCCACTGGCGCGCTTTGTCGTAAGCGGCAATCACCTGTTTTACCGTGTCAGGATGTTCCGCAAGGAATTTCTCGTTGGTATTAAGGAACGCCGCAACGCCAAATTTGTCGTTACTGTAGAGCACTTTATCTCCTGCCAGTTGCCCCGCCGCCATATGCGGGTCCAGCCCGGCCCAGGCGTCAACGCGTCCCTGCTCCAGTGCGGTACGGCCATCAGGATGCTGAAGATGAACAATGTTCACATCGCTCGGTTTCAGTTGGTTGGCTTCCAGTGCGCGCAGCAGGAAGAAATAGGGATCGGTGCCTTTGGTCGCCGCAATTTTCTTGCCTTTCAGTTCATCGATCGATTTCAGCGGTGAATCTTTTTGAATGAGCAGCAGGCTTGGGACGTACCAGAGATAGCTGTATACCGCTTTCACCGGCTGGCCGTTGGTGCGGCTGACAAACGCCGAAATACTGGAGGTGAGCGCAAACTGCGTTGAGCCGCTGTTCAGGAACTCCAGCGAGTTATTCGAGCCGCGCGATAATACCCAGCGCACTTCCGTCCCCTGCGGTTTTAATTCATCTTCCAGCCAGTGATTTTTCTTCACGATCAGGCTTTCCGGGGCGTAGTAAGCGTAATCAAGACTTAATGTCGGTAACGCCTCTGCCTGGCTGTAAAACGCGGCGAACGTTAGCGCCAGCGCAGATGCGGTTCTGGCGAAAAAGGTTTTTTTAGCGTGCATGGTGCGGCCCCAAATGTGCGATGTGATTATTGTTGTTTCTGTTTCGCCACTGTAGGGGAAAGCCTTAGGGCTACAAAATAACAATTACGCAGAAGGTTATTAACATTTTTGAAATGTAGTGCGCAATTTGCGGGATACTGGTGACAAATCTGTTGACGTCCGCCCCCGGTTATAGCGCATAATACTGTATAAACATGGGTCTTCCCCGATCATGGTGGGAAGGCTCAGAACGCCATATTCAGCTTTCCGTAGTGGAACATCACCCCCAGTTTAAAGCGCTCCCGGTTTCGGTATCCCCTGGCTTTTATCCTCAGCAGCCT